>NZ_JBBBNY010000002.1:311959-535258 GCF_037137055.1 Fulvimonas yonginensis | reverse complement strand
TACCGATCGTCGCCTTGGTGGGCCATTACCCCGCCAACTAGCTAATCGGACATCGGTCCATCCAACCGCGCGAGGCCCGAAGGTCCCCCGCTTTCTCCCGTAGGACGTATGCGGTATTAGCGTAAGTTTCCCTACGTTATCCCCCACGTCTGGGCAGGTCCCGATGCTTTACTCACCCGTCCGCCACTCGCCATCAACCTAGCAAGCTAGGTCATGCTGCCGTTCGACTTGCATGTGTTAGGCATGCCGCCAGCGTTCAATCTGAGCCAGGATCAAACTCTTCACTTAAGTTTTCGATGGCCGTAGCCATCTATCTTTCTGAAGCGTTGTCCTAACCGTAAAACGTCAAGCTTTGAATTGACTCTTAGGTTAGACGCTTGCATGTGTTGGACAGTCATCCATCCACCGCAAGGCGCCCACACAAGTCACCTGCGCACACTGTCAAAGATCAATCACTTGCGATCCTTTCTTCAGATCGCCCCGAGACCTTTCGTCCCGGGTGAGCCGCCCATTCTACATCCCTTTCTCGGCCCGTCAACACCCAGTGAGAAGAAACTTCGTCGCGGGGAGAGGGAGAAAGCCTCGCGAGGACGGCCTCGTCGAAGGGGCGAGAATCATAGCGCCGCCCGAGCATCCTGTGAAGGGGGCGTAGAGCTTTTTTCTGCTCCGTTGGGGCGCGGTTCAACCGCTACACTCGACAGCTCCCTTCACCCGAGGATCCGCGTGATGAAACGACTGCCGCTCGTGTCCCTGCTGTTGCTCGTCGCCGGCTGTGCGGCGGCCGCCCCGCGCGCTTCCGCGCCGGCGGTGGAACTGCACGGGCATCGCTTCTCCACCGAGTTCGCGACCGACGATGCCAGCCGCGAGCGCGGCCTGATGATGCGCACCGACCTGGCGGCCGATCACAGCATGCTGTTCGTGTTCCCCGACTCGGAGCCGCGCTGGTTCTGGATGAAGAACACGCTGATCCCGCTGGACATCCTGTACTTCGACGACGGCCGCAAACTGGTGTCGATGCAGCTCGACGTGCCGCCGTGCAAGGCCGACCCGTGCCCGAGCTACCCCAGCGACGCGCCAGCGCGCTACGTGCTCGAGCTGCCGGCCGGTACCGCGCGGCGGATCGGCGTGCAGGCCGGCGACGAACTCACCGTGGAAGGCGACATCGGCACGGTGCACTGAGCGGCGCCGCGCTGGCAGGGGAGCCCGACCTGGTAGGGAACCAGCCGCGCCGGATCCAGCCGCTCCAGCGCGTCCCAGTCGTCCTCGAAAGGAATGAACTGCTGCATGGCGTGCCTCCTCGTGGCTGCGGACCCATCACAGCACACGGCCCGGTCCGTACGATGACGGAACCGGGCCGTTTGCGGGCATGCGTGAGGCGCCGATCAGTCGACTTCGACCATCTCGAAATCGTCCTTGGTCGCACCGCAGTCCGGACAGGTCCAGGTGTCGGGCACGTCCTCCCAGCGCGTGCCGGGCTCGATGCCCTCCTCGGGCAGGCCCAGCGCTTCGTCATAGATGAAGCCGCAGACGACGCACATCCATTTGCGCAGCGCGGTGGGTTGGGGCTCGGTGCTCATCGACAGGTCTTCGCCAGCAAGTGAATGCGTCATTGTCGCAACTCCCCCGCCGAAGCGGAAGCACGGCGGCCCTCCGGAGCATCCCATGCCCGACTTCCCTTCATGCGGTCTGTACGCGATCACCGACGGGCCACGCGACGATCTTCTCGACGCTGCGCAACAGGCGCTGGCCGGTGGCGCGCGGCTGCTGCAGTACCGCGATCTCGGCGACGCCCCTGTCCGGCGGCTGGCCGAGGCGCAGGCGCTCAAGCGGCTCTGCGACGATTACGGCGTGCCGCTGCTGGTCAACGGCGATGCCACGCTGGCACGGGCGGTGGGCGCGGCCGGCGTGCACCTGGGCGAAACGGCGGAAGGCATCGAGGACGCCCGCCTGCGGCTGGGCCCGCACGCGATCGTCGGCGTGTCCTGCTTCGACTCCCTCGAGCGAGCGCGGGCGATGGTCGCGGCCGGTGCCAGCTACGTTTCCTTCGGCGCATTCTTCCCCTCGCCGACCCTGCCGCAGGCGCGACTGGCGCCGACCGACCTGCTGAGGCAGAGCGCCACACTGGGCGTGCCGCGGGTGGCGATCGGCGGCATCACCCCGGACAATGGCGCGGCCCTGGTCGACGCCGGCGCCGACTACCTCGCGGCCGTCTCCGCCGTTTTCGGCGCCCCCGACGTCCGCGTCGCGGCCCGGCGCTTCGCCGACCTCTACGCATCCTCCAGCCGGAATCCGCACCGATGACCAGCAACCACGAACTCTTCCAGCGCGCGCTGCGCCTGATGCCCGGCGGCGTCAACTCGCCGGTGCGCGCCTTCAAGTCGGTCGGCGGCGAACCGTTCTTCACCGCGCGCGCGGACGGCGCCTACCTGTGGGACGTGGAAGGAACGCGCTACATCGACTACGTCGGCTCGTGGGGCCCGATGATCGTCGGCCACAACCACCCGCGCGTGCGCGAGGCGGTGGAGCGGGCGGTGCGCGACGGCCTGTCCTTCGGCACGCCTTCGCCGGCCGAGGTGACGATGGCCGAGACCATCGTGCGGCTGGTGCCCTCGGTGGAGATGGTGCGCATGGTCAACTCCGGCACCGAGGCGACCATGTCGGCGATCCGCCTGGCGCGCGGCGCCACCGGCCGCAGCAAGATCGTGAAGTTCGAGGGTTGCTACCACGGCCACGGCGACAGCTTCCTGGTCAAGGCCGGTTCCGGCGCGCTCACCTTCGGCGTGCCGACCTCGCCGGGCGTGCCCAAGGCCGCGGCGGACCTCACCCTCACCCTGCCCTACAACGACCTGGCCGCTGCCGAGGCGCTGTTCGCCGAGCACGGCGGCGACATCGCCGGGCTGATCATCGAGCCGGTGGCGGGCAACATGAACTGCATCCCGCCGAAAGACGGCTACCTCGCAGGCCTGCGCGAGCTGTGCACGCGCCACGGCGCCCTGCTGATCTTCGACGAGGTGATGACCGGCTTCCGCGTGGCGCTCGGCGGCGCGCAGGCGCATTACGGCGTGACGCCGGACCTGACCACCTTCGGCAAGGTGATCGGCGGCGGCATGCCGGTCGGCGCCTACGGCGGCCGACGCGCGCTGATGGAACAGGTGGCGCCGGCCGGGCCGGTCTACCAGGCAGGCACGCTGTCGGGCAACCCGGTGGCGATGGCGGCCGGCCTGGCGATGCTGGAGCTGATCCAGGCGCCCGGCTTCCACGATGCCCTGGCGGCGAAGACGCGCCTGCTCTGCGACGGCCTGCAGGCGATCGCCGACGCCGAAGGCGTGCCGTTCAGCACCAACCGCGTGGGCGGCATGTTCGGCCTGTTCTTCACCCGCGAAAAGGTGGAGAGCTACGCCCAGGCCACCGCCGCCGACACCGCGCTGTTCAACCGCTTCTTCCACGGCATGCTCAAGCGCGGCGTGTACCTGGCGCCCAGCGCGTTCGAGGCGGGCTTCCTCTCCGGCGCGCACGGCGAGCAGGACGTCGCCGACACGCTGGAAGCCGCGCGCGGCGCCCTGCGCGAGGCCAAGGCCGCGGCGTGAATCCGCCCCCGCGCTGCATGCTGTTCGATCTGGACGGCGTGCTGGCCGACTATGACCGCGGCGTGCGCGTGGCCACCCTGGCCCGGCACCTGGATCGCCGCGCGAAGGATGTGCACGCGGCGATCTACGCCTCGGGCATCGAGGACGCTGCCGACGCCGGCCGGCTCGACACCCCGGCCTACCTCGCGGCGCTCGGGCGCGAGCTCGACTGCACGGTCCCGGCCGACGCCTGGGTCGACGCCCGCCGCGCCGCGACCCGCGTGCGGCCGCCGATGCTGGCGCTCGCCGGAGCCCTGCGGGAGCGCGGCCTCACGGTAGCCGTGCTGAGCAACAACGGCACGCTGATGGCCGAGCGCTGGCCGGCCATCGTGCCGGCGCTGTTCCCGCTGTTCGAGGGGCGCGCGTTCTGTTCCGCCGTGCTGGGCGCAGCCAAGCCCGCACCCGCGGCCTATCTGCGCTGTCTCGATGCGCTGGCGCTGTCGCCTGCGAGCACGCTGTTCGTCGACGACAACCTTGCCAACGTCGACGGCGCCCGCGCGGCCGGCCTGTCCGGCCACTGCTTCGTCGATCGGGCGGCCCTCGAACGCACGCTGGCCGATCTCGGCCTGACCTGAGGGCCGCTCACCAGGTGCCGGTGTTCGGCATCGACGCCCACGGCTCCTGCGGCGGCAGGTGACCTTCCTGCAACAGCTCGATCGAGATCAGGTCGGGCGAGCGCACGAACGCCATGTGGCCGTCGCGCGGCGGGCGGTGGATGGTGTAGCCCATGTCCATCAGGCGCCGGCAGGTGGCGTAGATGTCCTCCACGCGGAAGGCCAGGTGGCCGAAGTTGCGCGCCGAGCCGTAGTCTTCCTGCGAGCCCCAGTTGTAGGTGAGCTCGAGCTCCGCCTCTGGGCTGTCCGGTGCGGCGAGGAACACCAGCGTGTACTTGCCCTCGGGCACCTCCTTGCGGCGCACCTCGCGCAGGCCCAGGCCCTCGCAATAGAAGCGCAGCGACGCGTCCAGGTCGCGCACGCGGACCATGGTGTGCAGGTATTTCATGGCGTTTCTCCAGCGGGTGCGGCGAGGAAGGCGATGAGCGCCGCGCGCAGGCGCTCCAGGCCCTCGGCCAGCTCCTCGTCGGTGATGGTCAACGGCGGCAGCAGGCGCAGCACGTCGGGGCCGGCCTGCAGCAGCAGCACGCCGTGCGCCGCGGCCAGGTCCAGGATCGCCGCCGCCTTGCCGCGGTGCGGCTCGGCCAGGGCGGCGCCCAGCATCAGGCCGCGACCGCGTACTTCCTCGAACAGGCCCAGTTCCTCGTCGAGGCGGGCCAGGCCGCTGCGCAGTTCGTTCGCCTGGCGCTCGACGTTGAGCAGCACCGCGGGCGAACCCAGCTTGGCCAGCGCCACGCGGGCCACCGCCGCGGCCAGCGGGTTGCCGCCGAAGGTGGATCCGTGCGCGCCGACCTGCATGATCCCGGCGACCCTCGGCCCGGCCAGCATGGCGCCGATCGGGAAGCCGGCGCCCAGCGCCTTGGCCAGCGTCACGATGTCCGGCGTGACGCCGTCCTGCACGTGCGCGAACAAGGTGCCGGTACGGCCCATGCCGCACTGGATCTCGTCCAGCACCAGCAGTGCGCCGTGGCGGTCGCACAACGTGCGCGCGGCCTGCAGGAAACCCGGCGCCGCGGGACGCACGCCGCCCTCGCCCTGCACCGGCTCGAGCATCACCGCCGCCACGTCGCCGTGCGCGAAGGCCGCCTCCAGCGCCGCCACGTCGTTGAAGTCGATGTAGCGGAAGCCGCCGGGCAGCGGCTCGTAGCCTTCCTGGTACTTCGGCTGGGCCGTCGCGGTGACGGTGGCGAGCGTGCGGCCATGGAAGGAACCGCGGAAGGTGACGATCACCCGCCGCCCGGCCTCGCGCCCCTGCGTGGCGGCCCAGCGACGGACCAGCTTGATCGCCGCCTCGTTCGCCTCGGCGCCGGAATTGCACAGGAACACGCGCTCGGCGAAACCGGACGCCTCCACCAGCTCCTCGGCCAGGCGCAGCGGCGGCTCGGTGTAGAACACGTTGCTGCTGTGCCAGAGCTTGTGCGCCTGCGCGGTGAGCGCGGCGAGCAGGTCCGGGTCCTGGTGGCCCAGGCCGTTGACGGCGATGCCGGCGCCGAAATCGACGTAGTCGCGGCCCTGCGTATCCCACAGCCGCGCGCCGCGGCCGTGGTCGAGCACCAGTTCGCGCGGGCGGTACACCGGCAGCCAGTAGCGCCGGGCCAGATCGATCAGCGAAGCGTCTTGCGGGGACATGGCCACTCTCCGGCAGCGCGCAGGCGCCGCCGCGACATGCAGGGGGATACGACGGGGACGTCGCCCGCACATGCTAGCACTGCCGCTGGTCGCCCCGAGGGGGCTGTAGCAGCTGCCGGACGGCAGCCTGTAGGTGCATGCCGTGCAGCGCATGCAGGAGGCGCGCTACCGCGACCCGGTGCGCCAGCACACCGACCACAGCTGTGGCGCGGGATGCTGGCCCCCATCTTGCGCTGGGCCCACGACCTGGACGTGGACGAGCAGGTGGTGATCCAGGGCATGCTCGGCGTGCCCGACGAGGAGCCGGTCAAGCAGCGGGGGCTTTTCCCTGCTGGACATCGAGCACTGCGTGGAAGCGCTGGGCATGCGCGACGCGGCTACCGCATCGATGCGGCGCGCCTGCGCAGCTTGCGCGTGCCCGGACTGGTGCTGATGGACGTGCGTGGCTTCCGCCACCTCGTGGTGCTCAAGCAGGTGCACAGCGACACCGCGGAACTGGCCCCGATGCTCGGCGACCGCAGCGTGGCGCTGTCCGATTTGATGCGCGCCTGGCCCTCGCGCGCGGTAAGCCGGGAGTCGGCTGCCCGCCGACCTTTCCGGAGCGACGAACCGTGATGGACATCACAAGACGATGGGACAACCCGGCGACGGGCGACCTGGAAACGGCGTCAATCCAGGAACAGGTCCGGCAGCAACGTCCCGCCCGGCTGCATCGCGTAGGCCCCGAAATCCCGCACCCCCGCTTCGCGCAGCAGCGCTTCGTCGATCGCGAACCGGCCGGTGAACTCGCGCGCCGGCCGCGTGAGGATGACGTGAGCGGCATCGGCCACGATCTCGGGCCGCCGGCACTGCTCGGGGCGCACACCCTCGATCATCCCGATCGCGGCGGTGGCGATCACCGTGCGCGGCCACAGTGCGTTCACGGCGATGCCGCGCGGCGCGAATTCGGCGCTCATCCCCAGCACGCACAGGCTCATGCCCATCTTGGCGATGGTGTAGGCGGTGTGCGGGGCGTACCACTTCGGGTCCAGGCTGGGTGGCGGCGCCAGCATCAGCACGTGCGGGTTGGCGGCGCGCTTGAGGTAGGGCAGGCAGGCCTGGGTGACCACGAAGGTGCCGCGCGTGTTGACCTGACTCATCAGGTCGAAGCGCTTGACCGGCGTGCCCTCGACCCCGGCCAGCCAGATGGCACTGGCGTTGTTGACCACGATGTCGATGCCACCGAAGCGCTCGGCGGTCCGTGCCACCGCCGCTTGCACCTGCGCCTCGTCGCGGATGTCCACCTTGAGCGCCAGCGGGGTGCCGCCGGCCTGCTCCACCGCCGCCGCAGCCGTATGGATGGTGCCCGGCAGCTTGGGATTGGGCACCCCGCTCTTGGCGGCGATCGCCACGTTCGCGCCGTCGCGTGCGGCACGCAGGGCGATCGCCAGGCCGATGCCGCGCGAGGCGCCGGTGATGAACAGGGTCTTGCCGGCCAGCGTGGTTTCCATGGCGTTCGGGCGATGGCGCAAGGGAGCGCAGGATACCCCGGCGCGCCGCACGCGCGTGACACCCATCACTGGACGTGAGGATCGCGCGAGGCCACAGTGAAGCCTCAACCGGAGCCAGGTGCCGATGGCCACCATCACGCCCTTCCCCGCCCCCAGCACGACGTCCGCCCAGACGCCACTGCTTTGCGTGCGCGGCCTGCGCAAGGCCTTCGAGCGGCGCGAGGTGCTGCGCGGGGTGGACTGGGAGGTGCTGGCCGGCCGCGTGATCGGCCTGCTCGGGCGCAACGGGGCGGGCAAGACCACGCTGTTGCGCTGCCTGCTCGGGCTGTCCCCTGTCGACGGCGGCAGCGTGGAGCTGTTCGGCGCGCCCATGGTCGAGCCGGGCGGCACGCGCATGCACCGCGTCGGCTTCGTGCCGCAGAGCTTCGACCTGTTCCCCTGGATGAAGGTGCGCGCCTACCTGGATTTCACCGCCGCCTTCTACGCGCGCTGGAACCACGCGCTCGCGGCGCGCCTGCTCGGCGAATGGCAGCTCGATCCGGGACAGAAGATCGGCCAGCTTTCGCAGGGCCAGCGGCAGAAGCTGGCGATCGTGCGGGCGATCGCGCCGGAGCCGGACCTGCTGGTCCTGGACGAGCCGGTCGCCAGCCTGGATCCGCAGGCGCGGCGGGCGTTCATGGCCGAGCTGCTCGCGCTCATGCGTGCGCCGGACAAGACGGTGATCTTCTCCACCCACATCACCGCCGACCTGGAGCGGGCCGACGCCGACATCGCCCTGCTGCGCGACGGGCGCATCCAGTTCACCCGCCCGCTGGCGGAGCTGAAGGCGCGGCTGTGCCACGCGGTGCTGAGCCGCCCGGCCGGCTGGGCGCAGCTGCCTACGGTGGACGGCGCGCTCAAGCTGCGCGTCGCCGGGGAGCGACTGCACCTGCTGCTGGAGGACGTGCCGCCGGAACGGCTGCACCAGCTGGCCAAGGACCTCGACGCCAGCCTGCGCATCGAGATGCCGACGCTGGAAGACCTGTTCGTGGAACTGGCATGAAGGCGCTCGTCCAGCTGTGGCTGCTGCCGTGCCGGCAGATGCCGGTGCTGGCCACCATCGCGCAGTCGCTGTGGCTGGGCGCGCTGGCGGCGGCGCTGACGGTGCCGGACGGCGCCGCGCTGGGCGGCATGCTGCTCGCGGTGGGCAGCTGGTTCTGGCACATGGGCCTGGGGCTGGTGCTGCGTGGCGCCTGCCGGGCGGAGACCTTCCTGCTGCCGGGCTTTCGCCGCCACCTGACCGGCCTGGGGCTGGCCGATGCGGTGCAATGGGTGCTGCTGCCCGGTCTGCTGGCGCTGGGTCTGCGCGTGCCGCACGCGGGCCTGGCCATCGCTGCCCTGGCGCTGGCCGCGGCGATGGGCTTCGCGATGGGCGTGGAGCGCTGGATCAGCCTGCTGTTCTGGCCCCTGCTGATCCTCGCCGGCTGGATGCCGGGCTTCGCCACGGCGGTGGTGCACGGCGCGCTGCGCTCGCCGCTTACCGTGCCGCTGCTGCTGTTGACCGCCTGGCTGCTGCTGCGGCTCGCGCTGCGGCCGATGCTGCGCATCGCCGATCGCGCACCGGCGACCTCGCCGCTGGAGGGCCTGAGCCTGGGACGCGGCAGCGCGCCCGAATCGCCAGTGCGCCACAGCGCGCTGGGCCGGCGCATCGAGGACTGGTTCGACACGCTGGGCCAGCGCGCCATGGAGCGGGCCCTGGGCCGCTACCGCACTGCCCCCAGTGCGGCGCACCGGCTCGCGCTCGTGCGTCGGCTGCTGCTGCCGCACGACAATCTCGGCGCGCTGACCCTGCGGGTGGCGATCATGGCAATGTTCGCCGCGCTGTATCTGCTGGTCGTGCTGCACCGCCAGCACTTCGACGCGACCGTGGTGGGCGCCTATGCGGTGATCGTGGCGCTGGCGCGCTTCCCGCAGGTCGGCCGCGGCATGCTGCGGATGCGGCCCAACCTGGCCGACCTGTACCTGACCCTGGCACCACCCACCCGCGCCGACTACCAGCGCACGCTGGCCGATGCCCTGCTCGTGCTGGTGCCGATCGGCACGCTCACGGCGCTGGCCTACACCGCCCTCGGCATCCTGCTCACCCGCGCCACGCAGCCGGGCCTGATGCTGCTGACCACGCTGATCGTCGCCAGCGCCGGCGCCCTGGTGGCGCTCGCCGTGCACCTGGTCGGGCCACAGAACACCGTCGGCCGGCAACTGGTCAACGCACTGGTGCTGGCGGGCACGACCGCGACGTACTGGGGCGGCGTATGGCTGATCCACGCGTTGGGCTACGCGTTCGGCGGCGGTCTGCTGGCGCTGGTCACCCTGGGCTTCGGGCTGTCCGTATGGTTCGCCGCGCAACGGGAGTACGTGGGACGCGAGCCCTGCTTCGACGCGCCGCTCGCATGAGCCGGGCCACCTTCACGTAGGGGCGGGCTTGCTCGCGGTGCCTTGGCTCGGCCATCGAAGGTCACGAAGCATCGCGAGCAAGCTCGCTCCTGCCGCCATCCGGAACCACGCCCGGGTCAGGCCAACGCGTCGATGAAGCGGCGCGGCGCATTCTCGAAGCCGCCGTTGGACATGAACACCACATGGTCGCCCGGTCGCACCTGCGCGCGCAGTGCATCGATCAGCGCGGCGACGCTCGGCGCGGTCCGGCCGCGGCCGGCCAGCGCACCGGTGACGCGGGCCGCATCCCACGGCAGTTCCGGGCGGTGCAGGAACACCACTGCGTCCGCATCGGCCAGCGACGGCGCCAGGCCGGCGGCGTGCGCGCCCAGACGCATCGAGTTCGAACGCGGCTCCAGCGCGACCAGGATGCGCGCCCGACCCACCTTCGCGCGCAGGCCGGCGAGCGTGGTGGCGATCGCCGTCGGGTGGTGCGCGAAATCGTCGTAGACGCGCACGCCGGCGGCCTCGCCGACGAGTTCCATCCGCCGCTTGACGCTCTCGAAGCCGGCAAAGGCCGGCAGCAGCGCGCGCGGGTCGGCGCCGGCCGCCGCCGCGGCGGCCAGCGCGGCCAGCGCATTGAGCACGCTGTGGTTGCCAAGCAGCGACCAGCGCACCTCGCCCAGCCGCTCGCCACGGCGACTGACCTCGAACACCGAACCGTCCGCCTCGACCAGCCGCGCCTGCCAGTCGCCCTGGCCGATGCCGAAGGTTTCCACCGGCGTCCAGCAGCCCATCGCGAGCACCTCGGCCAGCGCGGTGTCGTGCGCGTTGACGATCAGCCGGCCGTTGCCCGGCACGGTGCGCACCAGGTGGTGGAACTGGCGCTGGATCGCAGCCAGGTCTGGAAAGATGTCTGCGTGGTCGTACTCGAGGTTGTTGAGGATCGCGATGCGCGGACGGTAGTGCACGAACTTCGAGCGCTTGTCGAAGAACGCGGTGTCGTATTCGTCCGCCTCGATCACGAACGGCGCGCCGACCCCGCCCAGTCGTGCGGACACGCCGAAGTTGCCCGGCACGCCGCCGATCAGGAAGCCCGGCGCCGTGCCGGCGCTGTCCAGCAGGTGCGCCAGCAGGCTGGTGGTGGTGGTCTTGCCGTGCGTGCCGGCCACCGCCAGAACCTCGCGCCCGGCCAGCACCGTCTCGCCCAGCCACTGCGGCCCCGAGACGTAGCGCAGGCCTTGATCCAGCATGTATTCGACCGCAGGGTTGCCGCGCGCCATGGCGTTGCCGACCACCACCAGGTCGGGCGCGGGCCGCAGGTGGTCGGCCGTATAGCCGTCCATCAGGCGGATGCCCAGCGCCTCGAGCTGGGTGCTCATCGGCGGATAGACGGCCGCATCGGAGCCCTCGACGGTGACGCCTAGCTCGCGCGCGAGCGCCGCCACGCCGCCCATGAAGGTGCCGCAGATGCCGAGGATGTGCAGGCGCATGTCTTGGATAACCCTCCCTCTCACCGGTGTTGGCTCCCTCTCCCGCCGGGAGAGGGGCTGGGGGTGAGGGTACGGGGCTTGCCGGGAAGTGGGGCGTATCGAACTGGCGCTCGGGGCCGCCTCGCCCTTGCCGTCTCCCCGGCGGAGCGAGGGAGCGGATGGGTCAGCCGTTGGCGGCCGCCGATTCGCTCCGCAGCGCACGCTTGATGCGGGCGGTCACCTCGTCCAGCGAGCCGACGCCGTCGACCACCTGCAGCTTGCCACGCCTGGCATAGAAGTCCGCCACCGGCGCGGTCTGCTCGGCGTAGACGTCCAGCCGCTTGCGCACCGTCTCGGGGTTGTCGTCGGCGCGGTTCTCCGCCTGGAAACGGATCTGGCAGCGGCCGATGATCGCTTCGTTCGGCACGTCCAGCTTGACTACCGCGTCGAGCGGCTGGCGGATGCGGGCAAGCAGGTGGTCCAGCGCGTCGGCCTGGGCCAGGTTGCGCGGGTAGCCGTCGAGGATGAAGCCGTTGCGGGCGTCGTCCTGGGCCAGGCGCTCCTCCAGCATGCCGAGCAGGATGTCGTCGGACACCAGCTGGCCGGCGTCCATCACCGCCTTGGCCTTCAGGCCCAGCGGCGTGCCCGCGGCGACCGCGGCGCGCAGCATGTCGCCGGTGGAGATGTGCGGTACGTTGAGGTCGGTCTTCAGCCGCGCGGCCTGCGTGCCTTTGCCCGAACCGGGCGCACCGAGTAGGACGAGTCGCATAATGCTCCGGGGCGTGTGGTCCGCACGCACGCTTGCGGCGGTTCGCCAGATTTCACCCAAGGGGCGTCAAAGTACCGTCTGGGGCCCGCCAGCGTCAAACCAAGCGATGCCGCAATGCGCGGCAAGTCGCTGTTTCGGAAGGGCGCACGCCCATGTCTGCCAGGAGATCGCCATGAGTCCATCTTCCCGTTCCGGCCGCCTGCTCTACGCCCAGTCCGGCGGTGTCACCGCGGTGATCAACGCCACCGCCGCGGGCGTGATCGAGGCGGCGCGCGCGCAGGGCGTGCCGGTGTACGCGGCGCGCAACGGCATCCTGGGGGCGCTGCGCGAGGACCTCATCGACACCACGAAGGAGTCGAAGTCGGCGATCGCCGCGTTGCGCCACACGCCCGGCGGGGCCTTCGGCTCGTGCCGCTACAAGCTCAAGTCGCTGGAAGCCAACCGTGCCGAGTACGAGCGCCTGATCGAGGTGCTGCGCGCGCACGACATCCGCTGGTTCCTCTACAACGGCGGCAACGACTCGGCCGACACCGCGCTGAAGATCTCCCAGCTCGGCAAGGCGATGGGCTACGACATCCGCTGCATCGGTGTACCCAAGACCGTCGACAACGACCTGGCTGTCACCGACTGCTGCCCGGGCTTCGGCTCGGTCGCCAAGTACACCGCCGTGTCGGTACGGGAGGCGAGCCTGGACGTGGCCTCGATGGCCGACACCTCGACCAAGGTGTTCGTGCTGGAAGTGATGGGCCGCCACGCCGGCTGGATCGCCGCCGCCGCCGGCCTGGCCGGCGACGGCCCGGATGCGCCGCCGCACGTGATCCTGTTTCCCGAGAACGTGTTCGACGAGGCGGCCTTCCTGGCCAAGGTCGAGGCCACGGTGGAACGCGTGGGCTGGTGCACGGTGGTCGTCTCCGAGGGCGTACGCGATGCCGCCGGGCGCTTCCTGGCCGAGGGCGGCACGCGCGACGCCTTCGGCCACGCCCAGCTCGGCGGCGCCGCCTCGGTACTGGCGCAGCTGGTCAAGGACAGGCTCGCGTACAAGGTGCACTGGGCGCTGCCGGACTACCTGCAGCGCTCGGCCCGCCACCTGGCCTCGGCCACCGACGCACTGCAGGCCTACGCCGTGGGCCGCGCCGCGGTGGAGTTCGCGCTGGCCGGGATGAATGCAGTGATGCCGGTGATCGTGCGTACTTCGGACGCCCCTTATCGCTGGAAGATCGAACCGGCCGAGCTGAAGAAGGTCGCCAACCGCGAGAAGAAGCTGCCCAGGGGCTTCATCCGGCGCGACGGCTTCGGCATCACCGCCGCCGCCCGCCGCTACCTGTCGCCGCTGATCCGCGGCGAGGCGCCGCCACCGTACGGCAAGGACGGCCTGCCGGCCTACGCCTCGCTGCGCAACGTGGCCGTCCCCAGGCGCCTGCCTGCCTTCCGCTGAGCCGGCAGGCACCCGTTTCCTTGCTGGGCATCACGTGAAGGCCGCGTGGAGGCGGCTACCATGCGTTCAGTCGCAGCTTCCTAGGCTGCGGATCACCCGGGCCGCGCGCCCGGCATAGGGAGAGACACGATGAAGATCCTGCTGAGCACCTTGCTCGCCCTGCCCCTGCTGGCCGCCAGCGGCATGGCGCTGGCCCACCAGGACCATGGCCATGGCCATGGCCACGGCCCGAAGCACGACGGCTACCACGACCAGGGCTGGCACGGTCGTGGGCATCGCTGGGAGCGCGGCCATCGCTACGACGGCCCGATCGTGGTCGTGCGCGACTACGAGGAATACCACCTGCGTCCGCCGCCGCGCGGCTACCACTGGGTCCGCGACGACGACGACAACTACGTTCTCGTTGCCATCGCCACCGGCATCATCCTCGATTACGTGCTGAACTGACGACGGGATGCCGATCCGCGGCCGGGGCCCGTGCGCTCCGGCCGCGTGCGTTTGCGGCAGCGCCGGCGCCCCGCGGGCACCCAAGCGCTGCGGCGCACAACAATCAATCACATCTCCCCTGCCTATACTCGCCGAGGCCGCTGTTGCGGCGGCCGAGGGCGAGCTGCCCGTCGAGGCAACCCGCCTGTCGCGGTATCCACTCACCTGGGGAGGCACCGAATGCAGCAGCAGGACGGTATGTGGTTGTGGATCGCGCTGGGGTGCGCGGTCGTCGCGATTCTCTACGGGTTGTTCTCGGTACGCTGGGTGCTCGGCCGCTCGGCCGGCAACGAGCGCATGCAGGCGATCGCGGCGGCGATCCAGGAAGGCGCCCGCGCCTACCTCAATCGCCAGTACGGCACCATCGCGCTGGCCGGCGTCGTGCTGCTGGTCCTGATCGGCTTCTTCCTCAACTGGTTCACCGCGATCGGCTTCCTGATCGGCGCGGTGCTGTCCGGTGCCACCGGCTACATCGGCATGAACGTTTCGGTACGTGCCAACGTGCGCACCGCCGAGGCCGCGCGCAGCGGCATCCGCGCAGCGATGGACGTGGCCTTCCGCGGCGGCGCGATCACCGGCATGCTGGTGGTCGGCCTGGCGCTGCTGGGCGTGGCCGGCTACTGGTTCGTGCTCAACGCGATGGGCGTGCCCGACCCGCTGCACGCGCTGGTCGGCCTGGCCTTCGGCAGCTCGCTGATCTCGATCTTCGCGCGCCTGGGCGGCGGCATCTTCACCAAGGGTGCCGACGTGGGCGCGGACCTGGTCGGCAAGGTCGAGGCCGGCATCCCCGAGGACGACCCGCGCAATCCCGCGGTGATCGCCGACAACGTGGGCGACAACGTAGGCGACTGCGCCGGCATGGCGGCCGACCTGTTCGAGACCTATGCGGTGACCGTGATCGCCACCATGCTGCTCGGCGGGCTCACCTTCGCGGCCGACCCGCACGCGGTGCTCTATCCGCTGGTGCTGGGCGGCGTCTCGATCATCGCCTCGATCATCGCGACCTTCTTCGTGCGGGCGCGCGAGGGCGGCTCGATCATGGGCGCGCTGTACAAGGGCGTGATCATCTCCGCCGTGCTTTCGGCGGTCGGCTTCTGGTTCGTCACGCGCACGCTGTTCCCGCAGGGGCTGGCGACGGTGGACGGCGGGATCGCCGGCACCTCCATCTTCTACTGCGCGCTGATCGGCCTGGTGCTCACCGGCCTGATCGTGTGGATCACCGAGTACTACACCGGCACGCAGTACAAGCCGGTGCAGCACATCGCGCAGGCGTCCACCACCGGTCACGGCACCAACATCATCGCCGGCCTGGGCGTATCGATGAAGGCGACCGCGTGGCCGGTGATCGTGGTGTGCGCGGCGATCTGGGGCGCCCACGCGCTGGGCGGCCTGTACGGCATCGCCGTGGCGGCCACCGCGATGCTGTCGATGGCTGGCATGATCGTCGCGCTGGATGCCTACGGCCCGATCACCGACAACGCCGGCGGCATCGCCGAGATGGCCGACCTCCCGCCGGAAGTGCGGGGCGTCACCGACCCGCTGGACGCGGTGGGCAACACCACCAAGGCGGTGACCAAGGGCTACGCGATCGGTTCGGCGGCGCTGGCTGCGCTGGTGCTGTTCGCCGACTACACGCACAACCTGGCGCTCAACAACGTCGGCAAGACCTTCACCTTCGACCTCTCCGACCACATGGTGATCATCGGCCTGCTGATCGGGGGCCTGATCCCCTACCTGTTCAGCGCCATGGCGATGGAGGCGGTCGGGCGCGCGGCCGGCGCCGTGGTGGAGGAGGTGCGCCGGCAGTTCCGCAGCATCGCCGGCATCATGGAGGGCACCGGCAAGCCGGATTACTCGCGCGCGGTGGACATGCTCACCCGCTCGGCGATCCGCGAGATGATCGTGCCCTCACTGCTGCCGGTGGTGGTGCCGATCGTGGTCGGCCTGCTGCTGGGGCCCAAGGCGCTGGGCGGGGTGCTGATCGGCACCATCGTCACCGGCCTGTTCGTGGCCATCTCGATGACCACCGGCGGCGGCGCCTGGGACAACGCCAAGAAATACATCGAGGACGGCCACCACGGTGGCAAGGGCTCGGAGGCGCACAAGGCAGCGGTCACCGGCGACACCGTGGGCGATCCCTACAAGGACACCGCCGGCCCGGCGGTCAACCCGCTGATCAAGATCATCAACATCGTGGCGCTTTTGCTGATCCCGCTGTTGTAGGAATCGTTCGCCACGTTCTCCGCAAAGGCCCGCTCGTGCGGGCCTTTGCTTGCCCGGCATCGGCCTTACATGCCATCGGGCACCGCAAGGAACGCGAAAGCCACCGAGCCCTCGGCGTTCACCGCCTGCCCGGTGATGCGTCCGCCGTCGTCGACGTCGTTGGCGAACAGCAGGTGGTCGGCATAGCCGGGGGCGACCAGCGTGTTGAGATCCTTCATCACGCCGTTCTCCCACAGGAAGGCGCGCAACCCCGCGGTGCCGCCATAGGACAACCCGACCACCTGGCCGCGGTCGTTGATGCCCAGCGCCTGGCTGTGCGTATCGCCCGGGAGGGTGCCGAGGTCGCGCATGCCGTCCCTTCTTGTCCACAGGAACGCGTGCTCGTGGACGCTCCCCGGCGTGGCGCCTCCGGGCACGTTGGCGAAACCCACCACGTCACCGTGCTGGTTGATCGCCACCGGCGTATTCCAGGCCACGCCACCCAGGTCGCCGAGCACGACGATCCCGCCTTTATCCCACAGCACGGCGTGCCTGGCCGTGAAGCGCCCGACCGCCTGGTCGCAATCGCCCGAGATACCCACCACCTGGCCTCGGTTGTTGATCGCCACCGCGGCGCCGGAACTGTCGCCATCGAGCAAGGGTAGGGCACGCACCTGGTCCTTGTCCGGCCCCCACACCGTCGGCAGAAACTGCAACATCTGGCCTGATCGCGGGTCGCAGGTCGGATCGTGCCGGGCCGTCTCCGCCCACCCCACCACCTGGCCGCGGTCATTGATGCCTGCGGCGAAACCGTTGTTGCCGCCCAGCGTGGGCAACACCCGCTTGTGGCCCCATTCCCACACCACACCCAGGCAGGTGTGGCCGGTCACGCTGGGAAAGAACGCCGAGCAGCTCCAGCTCTCGCCGTTGGGATCGAGCCGGTCGGTTTCCGCGACGCCGGCGATGAGCCCGTAGTTGTTCTTCACCGGGAACACGACTGCGCTGTTGGGCCCGCCGAGGGTGCCCAGGTCGAAGATCGAGCCGAACAGCCACGCGGTGGCGTGTGTGACCTGGTCGCCGGGCGGGTTGGAGGACCCGGTAACCAGACCGAAGTTGTTGATGCCGGCGCCAACGCTGGACGTACCGCCGAGCGACCCCAGGTTGCGGACCTGGTACCTGCCGCTCGCCGCGGCGGACAAAGGAAGAACCAGAACGGCCGCGCAGGCGGCGGCCAGGAGCACGCGCGAAACCGGTCGCATGGCATGTTCTCCTAAGGTTTTGTTTCGTGGGGACGGCAGGCGCAGGCTCGCGCCGGCGCAGGGTGCACGGAAGGTCCACTTCCGCGACGAACGCTGGTCCGGTGCCGCCCCACCGCCCGGCACGCGCGCCGCGCTACACTCGGGTGCATGCGCCGTTGGGAACTGACCCTCTCGCTCGACCCCGCGCTGCCGCAGCCCTTGTTCCTGCAGCTGGCGCAGGCCGTCACCGATGCCATCCGGCAGGGGCGGCTCAAGCCCGGCGAAGCACTGCCCGGCACCCGCGAACTGGCGGGAATGCTCGGTGTCAATCGCAATACGGTCGTGGCCGGCTACGCCGAACTGGCGGCCGAAGGGCTGGTGCAAACGCGCATCGGCGGCGGCACCTTCGTCGCCGCCCAGGTGCCCGCGCCGCGGCCGCAGGCGCTCGCGGGCGACCCGGCGCCCACCTTCGAACTGGCACCGCCACTGCCGCTGCCGCCGCCCTTCCCTTCCGCACCGCCTGGCGCCCTCCCGATCTGCAACGCGATGCCCGACGTGCGGCTGTTCCCCGCGCAGGCGCTGGCGCGCGCGTTCCGGCGCGCGCTCGGCCAGCGACAGCGCGTGGCGCTCGGCATGCCCGACGCCTGCGGCCATCCGCGCCTGCGGACCGAACTGGCCGCCATGCTCGCGCACACGCGCAGCCTGCCGGTCACTTCGGCCAATTTGATGGTGACGCGCAGCATCGAACAGGCGATCGATCTGGTCGCCCGCACGCTGCTGCAACCGGGCGACGTGGTCGTGGTCGAAGCGCTCGGCTATCCGCCGGCCTGGCGCGTGCTGGAACTGGCCGGCGCACGGCTGCTGGCGCTGCCGCTGGACGAGCGCGGACTCGACGTCGGCGCGCTGGAGACACTGTTGCCGCAGCAGCGCATTCGCGCGGTGTTCCTCACCCCGCACCACCAGTTCCCTACCACCGTGGTGATGCCGCCCGCGCGGCGCGCGCGGTTGGGCCAGCTCGCGGTGAAGCACGGTTTCGCCATCGTCGAGGACGACTACGACCACGAGTTCCACTATGCCGGCAAGCCGGTGCTGCCGATCGCGGCCGGCCCGCATCGCGCCAACGTGGTGTACGTGGGTTCGCTGTCCAACCTGCTCGCGCCGGGGATCGGCACGGGCTTCGTCACCGCACCGCCCAGCGTGTTCCCGCGCCTGGCCAGCCTGCGGGCGGCCAGCGATGCGCGGGGCGATGCCGCGGTCGAGTGCGCAATCGCCGAACTCTTCGAAGACGGCGAGCTATTGCGCCACGTCCGCCGTATGCGGCGCACCTACGCGACCCGACGCGATGCCCTGGCAGAGGCCTTGCACGTCCACCTCGGCGGTGCGCTCCGATTCCGTCTGCCCGATGGCGGCATGGGCCTGTGGGCGAAAGTCGATCCGGCCATCGATTTGAACGCCTGGTGCGCAGCCGGCGGCCGCGAAGGCGTGCAATTCTTTGACGCCACCCGCTACGACTTTCACCGCCGACCGCAGCCGTGCCTGCGTCTGGGCTTCAGCTACCTGGACGAGCGCGAACTGGACGAAGCCGTGCGGCGCATGGCACGTGCGCTCGCCTCGCTGCATCCGGTACCGCCCCCGCGGCAACGCGGTGCCGGCCCCGCGCGTGACGCCATCGCTGCGTCCTGACGTCCGCCACAGGCACCTGCGCGGGCTTGCCCGCATACTCGGCAGGCGCACCGGCGCGCGCTCGGCTAAGGAACGACCCATGGCATCGACCGCATGGCGCTGGCTGCTGCTGGCACTGGGCTTCACACTAGGCGGCATGACCTACGCACAGACCCCCACGCCGGCCGGCGCACTGCAGGCCCAGGACGATCCCTACCTCTGGCTGGAGGACATCGACGGCAGCCGCGCCATGGCGTGGGTGAAGCAACAGGATGCCGCCACCCTCCAACGGCATGGGCAGTCGCCGGCCTTCGCCCGGCTCGACCAGCGCCTGCTGGAGGTGCTGGACTCGGATGCGCGCATTCCCTTCGTCGAGAAGCTGGGCGGGCACTACTACAACTTCTGGCGCGACAAGGCCCACCCCAGGGGCCTGTGGCGACGCACCACGCTGGCCGAATACCGCAAGGCGGAACCGGCCTGGGAAACCGTGCTCGACCTGGATGCGCTTGCCGACACCGAGCACGAGAACTGGATCTGGCACGGCGCGCAGTGCCTCAAACCCGGATACCGGCGCTGCCTGGTGTCGCTCTCGCGCGGCGGGGCGGACGCCGACGTGGTCCGCGAGTTCGACCTGCTCGCCAAGGCCTTCGTGGAGGGCGGCTTCGTGCTGCCGGAGGCCAAGACCCAGGTCGCCTGGGTGGACGAGGACCACATCTTCGTCGGCACCGACTTCGGCCCCGGCTCCATGACGCAGTCGAGCTACCCGCGCATCGCCAAGCTGTGGACGCGCGGCACGCCGCTCGCGCAGGCGCGCACGGTCTACGAGGGCAAGCCCGAGGACCTGGCGGTCAGCGCCTGGCGCGACCTCACGCCTGGCTACGAGCGCAGCTTCGTGCAGCGCGCGCTGGCCTTCTACGACAGCGAGAGCTACCTGCTCGGCGCGGACGGCAGGCTCACCCGCATCGACGTACCGACCGACGCCGAGACCAGCGTCGAGCGCGAATGGCTGCTGATCGAGCCGCGCAGCGACTGGCAGCTCGCCGGCCGTACCTACAAGGCCGGTTCCCTGCTCGCCGCCGACTTCGACGCCTACCTGGCAGGCCACTACAGGACCGGCCGGCGCGAACTCGCCGTGCTGTTCGAGCCGACCGACACCACCGCGCTGGACGGCTACTCCTGGACCCGCCACCACCTGATCCTCAACGTGATGGACGACGTGGTGAACCGGCTGGAGGTGCTCACCCCGCAGCCGGGCGCATGGAAGCGCGAACCGCTCGCGGGCGCGCCGGCGCTGTCCGCCATCGACGCCGGTGGCATCGACGCCGACGAGAGCGACGACTACTTCCTCACCGTCACCGGCTTCCTGCAGCCGACCACGCTCTACCACGGCACCCTCGGCGAGGGCCAGGCGCAGCCCATCAAGCACAGCCCGAGCTTCTTCGACGCCTCGAAGTACCAGGTCAGCCAGCACTTCGTGCGCTCGAAGGACGGCACCCGCGTGCCGTACTTCGAGATCGCCCCGAAGGCCATGGCGCTCGACGGCCGGAATCCCACCCTGCAGTACGGCTACGGCGGCTTCGAGATCTCGCTGCAGCCGAGCTACAGCGGCAGCATCGGCCGCGCCTGGCTGGAGCAGGGCGGCGTCTACGTGGTCGCCAACACCCGCGGCGGCGGCGAGTACGGCCCGCGCTGGCACCAGGCCGCGCTCAAGGCCGACCGCCTGCGCGCCTACGAGGATTTCGCCGCGGTGTCCGAGGACCTGATCCGGCGCAAGGTCACCTCGCCGGCGCACCTGGCGGCGATGGGCGGCAGCAACGGCGGCCTGCTGGCGGGCAACATGCTCACGCTCTACCCGCAGCTCTACGGGGCGATCGTCAGCCAGGTCGCGCTGCTGGACATGAAGCGCTACACCCACCTGTCCGCCGGCGCCTCCTGGATCGCCGAGTACGGCGACCCCGACAAGCCGAGCGAATGGGCCTGGATCAGGACCTTCTCGCCCTACCAGAACGTGCAGCCGGGCCGGCGCTATCCGCCGGTGCTGTTCACCACCTCCACCCGCGACGACCGCGTCGGCCCCGCGCATGCCCGCAAGATGGCGGCAAAGATGCAGGCCCTGGGCTACCCGGCGGATTTCTACGAGAACGTCGAGGGTGGCCACGGCGGTGCGGCCGACAACAGGCAGTTGGCCTTCATGCACGCGCTCGAATACACCTGGCTGTGGCACCACGTAAAATGAGGCCCCCCGGCGGCCGCGCGGCCGCCGCAGCCTTCCGACCGCACGCATGAGAGCCGCCGGCAGCATCAGCCCCCAGTTGCGCGAATGGATCCTCGCCACGGCGCGCGCCGGCCACGGCGTGCCCGAGGTGCTCCGGCTGCTCAAGGAAGCGGGCTACCCGCCGGCGCAGAGCCGCAGCGCGGTGGCCGAGGTGCTGAGGATTCCGCTGAGTTCGATCAACGCCACCGCGCCGGCGGGCCGCCGCACCCGCGCGCCCGCGGCGCCGCAGGTCGAGGTGGACGGCCGCCGCGTGCGGGTCAGTGCCAGCATGGAGGCGCCGGTGGTGCGCGTGCTCGAGGACCTGCTCGACGCCGAGGAATGCGCGGCGCTGATCGAGGCGGCGCGGCCGCGGCTGGACCGTGCGCTCACCGTCGCCGAGGACGGCAGGCACCAGGTCGACGAGCGCCGCACCAGCCGCGGCATGTTCTTCAAGCCGGGCGAGACGCCGCTGGTCGCGCGGCTGGAGCGGCGCCTGGCCGAGCTGCTCGACCTGCCGGTGGAGTACGGCGAAGGCCTGCAGGTGCTGCACTACCTGCCCGGGCAGGAGTACGAGCCGCACTACGACTGGTTCGACCCGACGCAGCCGGGCTACGCCGCGGTGACGGCCAAGGGCGGCCAGCGCGTCGCCAGCGTGGTGATGTACCTCAATACCCCCGAGGAAGGCGGCGGCACGGCCTTCCCCAACGTCGGCCTGACGGTCACCGCGCTGGCCGGTTCGGCCGTCTATTTCGCCTACGAAGGCGGCGACACCAGCTCGTTGCACGCCGGCCTGCCGGTGACCCGCGGCGAGAAGTGGATCGCCACCAAGTGGCTGCGCGAGCGGCCGCTGCGCTGAGCGCCCCGCGCGGCCGTCCGCGTACCGTCGCGTCCAAGCTCGGAATGAGCGGCTTTCCGGGAGGCCGGCTGGCCGCCCGCGAAACACCGCCCCGTCTTTCGCTGCATTGCAGCAGCGTTTGCCGTATCCTTGCGCGCCTCGTTTTTCCATCCCCACCGAAGGATTCCCATGGGTCTGCATCTCGTCTCCGCCGGCCGCAACGTGCCGGACGAAATCAACGTCGTCATCGAAATCCCCAAGGACGCCGAACCGGTCAAGTACGAGGTGGAGAAGGAAAGCGGCGCGATCTTCGTCGACCGCATCCTGTCCACGCCGATGCGCTACCCGTGCAACTACGGCTACGTGCCGGGCACGCTGGGCGGCGACGGCGATCCGCTGGATGCGCTGGTGATCCTGCCGCTGCCGCTGATCCCCGGCTCGGTGATCCGCTGCGTCCCGGTCGGCATGTTGAAGATGACCGACGAGGCCGGCAGCGACGAGAAGCTGGTGGTGGTCCCTGCGCCGAAGATCTTCCCCGGCTACGCGCACATCACCGACATCAAGGGCGTCACCCCGCACTGGCTCGAGCGCATCGGCCACTTCTTCGAGCACTACAAGGACCTGGAGAAGGGCAAGTGGGTGAAGGTCGAAGGCTGGGTCGGCGCCCAGGAGGCCAAGACCGAGATCCGCGCCGGCGTGGAGCGATACCAGGCCGGCGCGAAGGCCTGAGGCCGGAACCCGGCTAGGCGCGCCCGCGCAGGCGCGCCTGCAGCCGGCGCAGGTCGCTGCGCCGCAGTTCCTCGCGCAGCTCGCGCGGGGACCGCCCCAGGGCGCGCCGGAACGCCTCGGTCATGTGGCTGTGGCTGGCGAAACCCAGGTCGCAGGCGAGCCCGGCCAGGTCCTCCTCGCCCTCCGCCAGGCGGCCCAGCGCCGTGCCCAGCCGCTGCTGCAGGCGGAACTGGCGCAACGACTGGCCGGTCGCGCTGCGGAACAGCCGGCACAGGTGGAAGGGCGAACAGCCGGCCAGCGCGGCCAGTTGCTCGATGCCCAGGTTCTCGCCGGCGTGGCCGATGATGGCCTCCTGCACGCGCGCCAGCCGCAGGGCCGCGCCGACGGCCCGCGGCCGCACCGCGGCGCCGTCGCCGAGCAGACCGCCGAGCACGTCCAGCAGCACCTCTTCCGCGGTCGCCGCATCGGCGTCACCGCGACGCAGCGCCTGCATCATCTCCACGTGGTCCTTCTGGAACCGGAGGTCGTGCGGGAACTCGCGGCAGGCGGGCGCGGCGGCCAGGCCGAGCGCATCCAGCGTGGCGTCGTCGAGCCACACGTCCGTGCAGCAGTCGCAACTGTCCTGGTCCGGGTGCGAGATGCGGTACTCCACCCGGCCGCGCACCAGCACCGCCGTGCCCGGCCGAGCGAAGCAGGTGCGCGAGCCCACATGCACCGCGAACGAGCCGCGACGGGTGAAGATGAAGCGCGCCGGCTCGCCGCCCTGCACGTAGCCGCAGTCGACGCGCGGCCGCCGGCACACATGGGCGATCACCATGAAGTGCGGGGATTGCAGCACGGTCTGCATGATCGACATGCACGACGCTCCGCGGCCGGTTCGCCGCCGATCATACGCCTGCCGCCGGCAGCTGCCGGCATGCGGGGAACGACGCGTGCGCACGTTTTCGAAAGCGCCGGCACGCGATCCATGGCAGCCCGAGTTCGCCCGGTTTTCCCCGGCACGTTTGTGAAAGCGCGCGGCCGCCGCGCAGGGTCACGCTGCACCGGCACCCCATCCGGGATGCCCGGGCCGGCGAGCGCCGGACCGGCATGCTGAGGAGATACGGCCATGACCAAGACCCTGTGCACCCTGCTGGCCGCCTGCTGCGTGGCAGGCGCGGCCCACGCCGCACAACCCGCGTCCGTCCAGGACTGGCTCAACCCCATGCTCTACCCGAAGAACTCGCGCCCGTTCGGCAAGAGCATCTCCAGCTGGGCGGAGCTGAACTGGCAGTGGATCTACGCGCAACCGTTGCAGCACAACCCCTATCTGGATCCCACCGGCGCCGACTGCGGCACCGGCCAGGGCGGCCCGGTCTGGCACCTGGCCCCGATCGCGGCGATGACGTCGGGCACCTACACGCGCCACTGCGCGATCCCGCGCGACAAGGCGGTGCTGCTGAACATCGGCAGCGTCACCGACGACTGGCCCTGCCCCGACCCGCATTTCGGCCCGCCGCCCGGACAGTCGCTGTACGACTTCCTCGTCGCCGACGCGCTCACCTACAACATGGTCACCGAACTGGACGTGCGGCTGGACGGCCGCCCGATCTTCGACCCGGAACGCTACATCTACACCTCCGAGAACCTGTTCGCCGTCAAGGGTGACCCCAGCGAGACGGCGTTCGACCCCTGCATCACCGGCAGCTACCAGCCCGCCGTGGTGTACGGCTACTTCATGATGTTCCGCCCGCTGTCGCCCGGCGAGCACACCATCGTGCGGCACAACCACGACCGCAACGGCACCGACATGACCTACGTGTACCGGCTCACCGTGCTGTGAAGCAGCCGGCCGTTCAGCGCCGGCGGCGCACCGCCGGCGGGGGGGGGGGGGGGGGGGGGGGGGGGGGGGGGGGGGGGGGGGGGGGGGGGGGGGGGGGGGGGGGGGGGGGGGGGGGAGAGGGGGGGGGGGGGGGGGGGGGGGGGGGGGGGGGGGGGGGGGGGGGGGGGGGGGGGGGGGGGGGGGGGGGGGGGGGGTCCCCCCCCCCCCCGACAGCGCCACCAGCACCAGCCCGACCACCACCAGCGGCAGCGACTGGATCTGCCCCATCGTCAGCCAGCCCCAGGCGAGGTAGCCCAGCTGCGGATCGGGTACGCGCACGAACTCCACCGCGAAGCGGAAGCAGCCGTACATCAGCGCGAACAGGCCGGAGACGAGGTAGCGCGGCCGCGGCTTCATCGACACCAGCCACAGCACGGTGAACATCACGATGCCTTCCAGCGCCAGTTCGTAGAGTTGCGAGGGATGCCGCGGCAGGCCGCCGTAGTGCAGCAGCTGCTGCGCCAGTTCGGGCTGGTTCGCGGCGACCTGCAGGTCCTCCTCGTGCGCATTGGGAAAGATCATCGCCCAGGGCACGTTGCCGGGCTTGCCCCAGAGCTCGCCGTTGATGAAGTTGCCCAGCCGGCCCAGGCCGAGTCCGAGCGGCACCAGCGGCGCGACGAAGTCCATCGTGTCGAAGAAATGCAGCCGGTGCCGCCGCGACCACCACCAGGCGGCCACCAGCACGCCGACCAGGCCGCCGTGGAAGCTCATGCCGCCGTCCCACACCTTGAACAGCGCCAGCGGATCGGTCCAGATCCAGTGCAGCCCGCCGGCGTAGTAGAACAGCATGTACCACACGCGTCCGCCGACGATGATGCCCAGCATCGCGTAGAACGCCAGGTCGCTCAGCGCATCCCGGCTGACCGGCAGGCGCCCCTGCTCCCGCCGCCGCTCGCCCAGCAGCCCCGCGCCCAGGAAGCCGAGCAGGTACATCAGGCCGTACCAGTGCACCTGCACGGGGCCGACGTGGAAGGCGACCGGGTTGAAGTGGACGGTGAAGGGCTGGGTCATGGCTTCGGACACGACGGTCAAAGCCCAAGTGTAACCGGCGCGGGCTCTTCCCGGCCCGTGGCGCCGGCGACTAGAATCGGCCACGAGTCCATGCGGCATGGGGGTGCCGCTTCCGACCGGCCGCCGTGCTCCCGGCGGCTGCGTTCGCCACAAGGAGCGTGCAAGGGGGAACCATGACGATTCGATGGACGCAGGCCGCACTGTCTGCGGCGCTGCTGCTCAGGCCCGCCATCGCGGGCGCGGCCGACCTGCTGCCCGTGGGGGACTTCGCGCGGCACCCGCAGCTGTCGATGCCGCGGCTCTCGCCGGACGGGCAGTACCTGGCCGTGCGTTGGGACGACGGCGACTCGCATGCGCTGGTGGTCTACCGCATCAGCGACATGTCCAAGCCGGCCAGCATGCTGCGCATGCCCAAGTACGAGCTGCCGCTGGGCATCAACTGGGTCAGCCCGAACCGGCTGGTGGTGGAGAAGGGCAAGGAATTCGGCTCGCTCGACCGGCCGGCCTACACCGGCGAGATCATCGCCAGCGACGTCGACGGCAAGCACCAGGATTACCTCTACGGCTACCAGGTCAGGTTCAGCTCGCGGTCCGACACGCGCGGCACCGATCACGGGTGGGGCTTCGTGGACGGGCTGCCCGACCGGGCCAACGGCCACTTCTACATGGCCGCGACCAGTTGGAGCTCGCAGGACAGCAGCTCGCTCTACGACGTCGACGCCCGGGCCAACACCCGCCACCTGGTGGCCGACATCGGGGTGGGCAACATGAGCTTCCTGGTCGGCGACGACGGCCGGGCGCGCTACGCCTACGGCCGCAACGACGCCTACGACTACGTCGTCTACCACCGCGAGAACGACCACTGGCAGCGGCTGTCCGTCGCGCAGACCGGCGGCACCTTCGCGCCGATCGAGGTCACTCCGGACCAGCAGCACGTGTATGCCTACTACGACGCCGGCACCGGCCCCGCGTCGCTGGTCGAGCAGGACGAATCCGGTGCGAACCGCAAGGTGCTCGCCGCGGCAGGCTTCGGCGACGTCGGCAGCATCGAATGGACGCCCCTGCCCCGCCAGCCGTTCGCCACGATCGGCGAGACCGGCGTGCCACAGGTCAGCTACATCGACCCGAACCTGCCGGCGGCCAAGCTGCATCGCGCGCTCAGCCTGAAGTTCCCCGGCCAGTACGTGCACTTCATCAACTACAGCGAGGACGGCGGGCAACTGCTCTTCAGCGTGAGCAGCGATCGCAGCCCGGGCGCCTACCTGCTGATCGACACGCACACCTACAAGGTGCGCAAACTGTTCGACGCGGCGCCCTGGATCGACCCCACCAAGATGGCCGAGCGGCGGCCGGTGCGCTTCAAGGCCAGCGATGGTACCGAGCTGGAGGCCATCCTCACCCTGCCACCGGGCCGCGCGGAGACCGACCTGCCGATGGTGCTGCTGCCGCACGGCGGGCCGATCGGGGTCAGCGACGACTGGTTCTACGACGACGACGCGCAGTTCCTCGCCAATCGCGGCTACCTCGTGCTGCAGGTGAACTACCGGGGCTCGGGTGGGCGCGGCGAAGGCTTCAAGGAGGCGGGCTACCTCAAGTGGGGCACGCGCATCCAGCAGGACCTCATCGACGGCGTGACATGGACCATCGGCCAGCACTACGCCGATCCCAAGCGCATCTGCGTCTATGGCGGCAGCTTCGGCGGCTACTCCGCCATGATGACCGTGATCCGCGCGCCGGGCATGTTCAGGTGCGCGGTCGGTTACGCCGGCGTCTACGACCTCAGGATGATGTACAGCAAGGGGGACGT
Organism: Fulvimonas yonginensis; assembly: GCF_037137055.1. Taxonomy (NCBI): domain Bacteria; kingdom Pseudomonadati; phylum Pseudomonadota; class Gammaproteobacteria; order Lysobacterales; family Rhodanobacteraceae; genus Fulvimonas; species Fulvimonas yonginensis. Next base: position 507,726 of record NZ_JBBBNY010000002.1, on the reverse strand, counting down.
GCGCGAGAGCAAGAGCGGCCGCAGCTACCTCAGGACGGTGATCGGCCGCGACGATGCCGAACTGGACGCCAACTCGCCCGACAAGCTGGCCGACAAGATCGACGTGCCGGTGCTGCTGATCCACGGCGAGGACGACCAGCGCGCCCCGTTCGCCCAGGCCAAGGCGATGCGCGCCGCGCTGGAGGCCGCCCACAAGCCGTACGAGTGGATGAGCAAGCCCGGCGAGGGCCACGGCTTCTACGACGAGAAGAACCGCGTGGATTTCTACAACGCGTTGCAGGCGTTCCTGGAGAAGCACATCGGCAAGGGCGCCTGACCGGGCCGCACCCCGTGGGATGAACGGCCGCCTGGGGCGGCCGTTCCTTTTCAGAGCAGCACCGGACGGTCCGGCAGCTCGTCGGGGTTGGGCCGGTCGCCCGCCGGGAAGTGCTCGCGCAGCAGCGCATGCACGGCCTCGATGCCGGCCAGGCTGCCCTCGCGCCATTCGGCGCGGGCGAACGCGCCGCGCATGCGCGCGCAGATCGCGTCCCATTGCGCCTGTGGCACGCGGCGGGCGATGCCGCGGTCGGCGACGATCTCGATGCGCTGCTCGGACAGCAGCAGGTAGATCAGCACGCCGCAGTTGTCCTCGGTGTCCCACACGCGCAACTGGGCGAACACCTCCTCGGCACGGGCACGTGCGGACACGCCGGCCAGCACGGCCCGCACGGTCAGCCGCGACTCGACCGCGAAGCGCAGCTCGCCCAGGTGCTCGCGCTCGCCCAGCGTGACCGCGTCGGCCAGCTCGTCCAGTAGCATCGCGGGAAAGCGCTGGCGCAGCTGGAACCAGCCGCCGAACAGGTTGGCCATCAGCCGCTGCATCACGGTCATCACCAGCTCCCCGAGGATCCGCCGCCGCCGAAGCTGCCGCCGCCACCGCTGAAACCACCTCCTCCACCGCCGCCGAAACCACCGCCGCCGAAGCCTCCGCCGCCGAAACCGCCGAAGCCGCCACCGCCGAAGCCGCCCCAGCCGCCCCAGCCGCCGCGACCGATGGAGCGACCGCCGCCGCCGGGCAGCAGCATCAGCACGCCGCCGACCAGCGCGCCGAGCAGGGCGGCACCGAGGCTGGCCGCGACCAGCCACAGCACGAAGCCGGTGATGCCGGCGCCCAGCGGAGTGCGCAGCAGCACGTTGGCACGCCCGAACAGGCTGCGCAGGAAGAAGGCGATGAACACGCCGATCAGCAGCGTCTGCTGGAAGCCCGGCCCGCGGTGCTCGCGCGGCGCGCCCTGCACCGGCGGCGGCAGCGGCTCGCCGTCGATCAGCTGGGTCAGCGCGCCGACCGCGTCGCGGAGGCCGCCGTAGTAGTCGCCCTCGCGGAACCTGGGTGCGATGTACTCGCGGATGATGCGCGCGGTGGCTGCATCGGGAATGGCGCCCTCCAGGCCGTAGCCGACCTCGATGCGTACGCGCCGGTCGTCCTTGGCCACCAGCAGCAGCACGCCGTCGTCGGTGCCCTTGCGGCCGACCTTGTTCCGTTCGGCCACCGCCAGCGAGTAGCTCTCGATGTCCTGTCCGTCGGTGCTGCCGACCATCAGCACCACCAGCTGCGCGCCCTTGCGCTGCTCCAGCGCGACCAGTTCGCCGTCGAGCTGGTCGACCTGCCGGGCGCTGAGGGTGCCAGTGAGGTCGGTGACGTGACGGCGCAGCGTAGGTACCTCCGCCGCCCGCGCGCCGGCCGCCACCAGCAGCAGCAGGGCGAGCAGCAGCCACGCCAGCCGCGGCGGGCGGCGGCGCACGTCAGTGCGCCGAGCCGGCCGGCGCCGGCGCCGCCGTGCCGAAGTCCACCGTCGGCGCGGTCGAGATCGCTCTTTCGTTGTCCACGCTGAAGTTGGGCTTGACCTGGTAGCCGAACATCTTGGCGGTGAGGTTGTTCGGGAAGGTGCGGATCATCGCGTTGTACTGCTGCACCGCCTGCACGTAGCGGTTGCGCGCCACGGTGATGCGGTTCTCGGTGCCTTCCAGCTGCGCCTGCAGGTTCTGGAACAGGCCGTTGGCCTTCAGGTCCGGATAGCGCTCGCTGACCACCATCAGCCGCGACAGCGCGCTGGAGAGCTCGCCCTGCGCCTGCTGGAACTGCTTGAGCTTCTGCGCGTCGTCGACCATGTCCGGGGTGACCTGGACGCTGCCGACGCGGGCGCGCGCGTTGGTGACCTCGGTGAGCACACGCTCCTCGTGCTGCGCGTAGCCCTTGACCGTGTTGACCAGGTTGGGCACCAGGTCGGCGCGGCGCTGGTACTGGTTGAGCACTTCCGACCAGGCGGCCTTGACTGCCTCGTCCTGCCGCTGGATGGCGTTGTACCCGCAACCGCTCAGCAGCACGGCAAGCAGCGACAGCACGAACACGCGAAAGGTCTTCATGAGGCACTCCGATGCGGTGTAAGGGCGCCAGCGTAGGTGGTGCCTCGATCCACCGTCAACGGCCACACCGGTTCGCCTGCGGGAGCGCGCTTGCTCGGGACGGATCGGCCTGGGTGTACACGGACGAAGGGCATCGCGGGCGATGCCCGCTCCTGCAGGCCGGCGCGCTTCGACCCGCCTACGACCCCATGATCGCGGGCAGGCGCGGCCCGACGATCAGGGCCCAGTCCAGCCCCATGAAGACCAGCAGCACGAACACCGCGGCCGAGCCCATGTCCTTGGCGCGGCCGGCCAGCTCGTGGAACTCCGGGCTCACCTTGTCGACCACCGCCTCGATCGCCGAATTGAGCAGCTCGACCGACAGCACCAGGAACATCGGCAGCACCAGCGCGAGCTTCTCCAGCGCGCCGTGGCCCAGGTAGAGCCCGAGCGGGATCGTCACGATCGCGAGACACACCTCGAAGCGGAACGAGGCCTCGTGGCGCCAGCCGGCACGCAGCCCCTTCATCGACCAGCGCAGCGCGTTCCACAGTTGCCGCGGTCCGCGGAAACCCTCGGCGGCCATGTGCGGTCAGCGCCCCGCGGCCGGATGGTCGTTCAGGGCCGGAAGCGGCGAAAGCTGGACTGTCGGCATGGCGGCGGCACTCGCTTCTCGTCGGCGGCAAGCGCGCCATGATGCCATAGCGTCGGCGCGCGGGACGGCATGTCGCAGTGCAGCGTCACCCGCTGGATGGATGGGGTACCCTCGACGGGTTGTAGCCCGGTTCAGGGTTGCAGAGCAGGCCGCGCAGCGGCAGTCAGTGTTCAACCGCTCGGAATTTTCATGGCAGTCCAGAATCCGCCCGTATCGCAGACCCGGTCATTCAGCACCGTCTTCCTCATCGAGATGTGGGAGCGCTTCGGCTTCTACGGCATGCAGGTGCTGATGGTCACCTACCTGATGAAGACGCTCGGCTTCGTCGATACCCATGCCAACCTGGTGTGGGGCGCGGCCGCCGCGTTGATCTACGCCACGCCGGCGATCGGCGGCTGGGTCGGCGACAAGCTGATCGGCACCCGTCGCACGATGCTCACCGGCGCGGTGGTGCTGGCGCTGGGCTACGCGCTGCTGTGGATTCCATCCAACGATCCCTACCTGACCTATGTCGCGCTCGGCGTCATCGTCGTCGGCAACGGCTTCTTCAAGCCCAATGCCGGCAACCTCGTACGCAAGATCTACGAGGGCAACGACACCAAGATCGACAGCGCCTTCACCATCTACTACATGGCGGTCAACGTCGGCTCGATGCTTTCCATGACCGCCACGCCGTGGATCCGCAACGTCGTGGCGGCGCGCTACGGCGAGACCTGGGGCTGGCATACCGCTTTCGGCGCTTGCGCGATCGGGCTGGCGCTGGGCCTGGTCATCTACACGCTGATGAGCCGCACGCTTGCGCACATCGGCTCCGATCCGGACCGCAAGCCGTTCAACCTCGCCCGCTTCGGTGCGGTGCTCGCGGTCGCCGCCGGCACCGTGTTCGTCGCCGCGCTGATCCTGCAGAGCCAGGCGGTGGCGCGCATCTGCGTGTATTCGGCCGGCGTGGTGATCCTGGGCATCTTCATCCACCTGATCCGTTCCAGCGAACGCGGCGAGCGCGCCGGCCTGGTGGCCGCGCTGGTGCTGACGCTGCAGACGATCTTCTTCTTCATCTTCTACGCCCAGATGGCGACGTCGCTCAACCTGTTCGCCCAGGAAAACGTCGACCTGCGCTTCGGCCTCTTCGGCTGGCACCTGTTCACCTGGATACCCGAGCAGTACCAGAACCTCAATGCGATCTGGATCGTGCTGCTGAGCCCCGTGCTGGTGCTCATCTACAACTCGCTGGGCCGCTTGGGCAAGGACCCGTCCGTCGCCGCCAAGTTCGCCTGGGGCTTCGCCGCGGTGGCGGCCGGCTTCTTCATCTACGGCATCGGCGCGCACTGGGCGGTGGCCGGCCAGGTCTCCTCGTGGATCATGGTCTGGGGATACGGCCTGTACTCGCTGGGCGAGCTGCTGGTCTCGGGCCTCGGCCTGGCGATGATCGCCCGCTACGTGCCGGCGCGCATGGGCGGCTTCATGATGGGCGCCTACTACGTCGCCGTGGGCATCTCGCAGTACCTGGGCAGCGTGGTGGCGAACTTCGCGCACATCCCCGAAGGCCTCACCGATCCGGTGCAATCGTTGCAGATCTACACCAGCCTGTTCACCAAGCTCGGCTGGGTCGGCGTGGGCTGCACGGCGATCGCCGTGGCGGTGCTGCCGCTGATGAAGAAGCTCTCCAACAGCCACGCCGAGCACGCCGCGGCCGCCGACCCGCTGCCGCCGGTGCGCAGCGAGGAAGGCTGGGAACTGCCGGGCTGATCCCGCGAGGCGCCGCGGCAGCCGCGGCGCCGGTCTCCCCACGCATGCAACACCGGCAAGCCAGTCGTCGTATCGGCCCGTTCGCGCTGACGCGCACGCTGGCCTGGTTGCGCCTGTGCGCGATCGCCGGGCAGAGCGTGGCGGTGCTGGTCTGCGCGCTGTGGATGCAGCTCGCCATCCCGCTGCTGCCGCTGCTGACCGGCATCGGCGCGCTCGCCGTGTTCGCCGTGTTCGCCGCGTGGCGGCTGGGCCAGCCCTGGCCGGTGCGCGAATGGGAAACGATCGCCCACGTCGCGGTGGACACGCTGGTGCTGGGCTACCTGCTCTACTTCACCGGCGGCGCCACCAACCCGTTCGTCACCCTGCTGCTGGTGCCGATCGCACTCACCGCCGCGGCACTGTCGGTGCCGGCGGTGCTGGCCGTCGCGGCGCTGGCCGGCGTGGCCTACCTGGTGCTGCTCTACCGCCACGTGCCGCTGCCGATGCCGATGCACGGCGGCGGCTTCCCGCTGCACGTGGCCGGCATGGGCGTGAACTTCGTGATCACCGCGCTGCTGCTGGGATTCTTCATCAACCGCCTGGCGCGCGCGCTGCGGGTGCAGCAGCTGGAGGTGCAGCGGGTGCGCGAGCGCGCGCTGCGCGACGAGGGCATCCTCGCCATCGCCACGCAGGCCGCCGGCGCGGCGCACGAACTCAACACGCCGCTGTCGACCATGCGCACCCTGCTGCCCGAGCTGCGTCGCGAGCACGCCCGGGACGCCGTGCTGGAGGAAGACCTGGCCCTGCTGCAGGAGCAGGTCGACCGCTGCCGCGCGATCCTGCGCGAGATGGTCGCTTTCGGCCAGGCGCAGCTGTCGCAGGAGGCGGAACAGATGCCGCTGCAGGCGTTCGTGCACGGCTGCCTGGAACGCTTCCAGCTGCTCCGTCCGGAAGCGGAGCTGACGCTCGACCTGCCCGAGGCCGCTGCGCGGCTGGAGCTGCGCGTACCGGCCGGGCTGCGCCACGCCCTGATCAACCTGCTGAACAACGCGGCAGATGCCTCCGCGTCGCGCGATTCGGATGCGGTCGAGCTGCGCATCCGCTGTGACGGGGGCTGGCTGGAACTCGCCGTGCGCGACCAGGGCCCCGGCTTCGAGACCGAGGGCAACGTGGCGCTCGGCCGCAGCGGCAAGCAGGGTGGCCTGGGCCTCGGCCTGGCCCTGGCCGAGGCGACCGCCGAGCGCCTGAACGGCGAACTGACCGCCGCCAACACGCCGCACGGCGCGCAGGTGCGCCTGCGCCTGCCGCTGGCGGCCATCGCCGCCGCCTGAGCGTGCGCGTGCAAGCGCGGCGCATCCGGGCAAGAATGGTGTTCCCGCCGCTCCCGCCATGCCCATGACCGAACCCAACGCCCCCCGCCAGCTGCTGATCGTCGACGACGACGCCACCTTCGTGCGCGTGCTCTCGCGCGCGCTCGGCTCGCGCGGCTTCGAGGCGATCGGTGCCACCCGCGCCGACGAGGCGCGCGTGCTGGCGCGCCGCCACCAGCCGCGCTACTGCGTGCTGGACCTGAAGCTGGGCGAGGAGAACGGGCTCAAGCTGATTTCCGAGCTGCATGCGCTGGTGCCGGACATGCGCATCCTGCTGCTGACCGGCTACGCCTCGATCGCCACGGCGGTTGAGGCGATCAAGCGCGGCGCCCACGACTACCTGGCCAAGCCGGTCGACGCCGACGCCGTGGTGCGCGCCCTGCTCGAGGGCGAGGGCCCGTCGGCAGCCGACGACGAGCCGCCCGAAGCACCCGAGGCGCCACTGGCGCTGCGCCGCCTGGAGTGGGAGCACATCCAGCGCGTGCTCACCGAGTGCGACGGCAACATCTCCGAGACGGCCCGGCGCCTGGGCATGCACCGGCGCACCCTGCAGCGCAAGCTGAGCAAGCATCCGGTGCGCGAGCGGCCCGACGCGGCCGAATGATCCCGCGGACCGGGACGCCTTCCTGCCCCAGGCCCCGGCTCGCGCGACTTCCTGGCGCAGGCGTGCCGTCGACCGCCTGAAACCGCGCAGCCACGCGCTTCGCACACGACCTGCGACAACGCGTCATCTGGTCGTGCACATTGGCGCCGCTATCCTGCCCCACCTCGACCAACGTCCAGGGTTGTCCGTGCATCCACGACCGCCGGCCATCTGCGCCCTCGTCCTGCTGGCCGCGTCCGGACTGGCGCCTGCCGCCGACAGCCCGCAGCAGGCGACCACGCTCTCCCCGGTCACTGTCCACGCCAGCGACACCCACGTCACCGAGACACCGGCGGTGAGCGTGCGCATCGATCGCGCGCGGTTGACGCAGCAGAACGTCACCACCAGCGCCGACGCGCTGCGCTTCGCACCGAACGTGCAGGTGCGCGCGCGTTACATCGGCGACCCCAATGCCGTCATCAGCGGCCGCAATGCCGGCACCCTGCAGAGCGCGCGCAGCCTGGTCTACTCCAACGGCCTGCTGCTCTCCAACCTGATGACCAACGGCTGGGACGGCGCGCCGCGCTGGGGCATGGTCACGCCCGAGGAGATCGGCGCGGTGGACGTGCTCTACGGCCCCTACTCGGCGCTCTACCCGGGCAACTCGCTGGGCACCACGGTGCTGATCCACACCCGCCTGCCGCAACGGCTCACCGCGAGCGCCAGCCTGCAGTCCATGCGCCAGGACTTCCGCGATGCCTACGGTGCCGGCGGCCATTACGACGGACGCCACGCCGCGGCCTCGCTGGGCAACCGGCAAGGGCGCTGGAGCTGGCTGCTCACCCTCGACAGGCTCGACAACCACGGCCAGCCGATGCAGTACGCCACCGCCAGGGCCGGCGGCGACGCCCCGGCGGCGGTACCGGTCACCGGCGCCACGCTCGACCGCAACCCCAACGGCAGCCCGCGGCTGGTCTACGGCGCCAACAGCATCGAGCACACCGTGCAGACCCAGGCCAAGCTCAAGCTGGGCGTGGACCTGACCGATCGCACCGCCGCGCTGTTCACGATGGGCTGGTGGCACGACCACGCCGAGGATCGCACCCGCAGTTTCCTGCGCGATGCCGGCGGCCAGCTGGTGACCGCCGGCACCATCGCAGCCTACGGCCGCACCTGGACGCTGCCGCCGAGCGGCCTGGCGCCGACCGCCAGCAAGGACACCCACCTGCTCTACGGTGCGGAGCTCAACGGCACGCTCGACGGTGGCTGGCGCTGGACCGCCGTGGCCAGCCACTACGCTTTCGCGCGCGCGCAGGCGCGCACGGCCGACCTGCCGCCGCCGCTGGGCACGCTCGGCGGTCCCGGCACGGTAGGCGACAACGCCGGCTCCGGCTGGGACACGCTCGACCTGCGCAACTCCGGCCCGCTCGGCGATGCGCACATGCTCTACGCCGGCGTGCACGGCGACCGCTACGTGCTCGATTCGCGCGTGCACGCCGCAAGCGACTGGCGGGGCGCCGCCGACGGTCCGCTGACCGGCGCCTTCGCGGGGCGCACGCAGACCCGCGCCGCCTACCTGCAGGACGTGTGGAGCTTCGCTTCGAACTGGGCGCTGACGCTCGGTGCCCGCTGGGAGCAGTGGCGCGCCTACGGCGGTCGCCGTGCCGATGCCAGCACGGCGCTGCGCTACCCCGACCGGCAGCGCAGCGACCTCTCGCCGAAGGCGGCGCTGGAATGGGACTTCGCGCCGGACTGGCGGCTGCGCCTGGCCTACGGGCGCGCCGTACGCTACCCGACCGTTGCCGAGCTGTTCCAGGGCTCGATCTCCGCCAACGCGATCGTGGGCAACGATCCCCGCCTGCGGCCCGAGCGCGACGACTCCTTCGACCTGACCCTGGAACGCCACCTGCACGGCGGCCACTGGCGCGTCTCGCTGTTCCAGGACCGCATCGCCGATGCGCTGTACACGCAGACCGACATCACCGTCACGCCCACCGTCACCAGCGTGCAGAACATCGACCTCACCCGCCTGCGCGGCATCGAGGGCGAGCTGGCGCTGACGGACGTCTGGACGTCCGGGCTGGACCTCACCGCCAGCGTCGCGCTGAACGACGCCAAGACCCTGCGCGACCGCCGTTATCGGCTCGCCGAGGGCAAGTGGTTCCCGCGCATCCCGCGCCTGCGTGCCAGCCTGTTCGCCGACTACCGCTTCGCCGACGGCTGGGACGCCTCGCTCGGCATCCGCCACTCCGGCCGCCAGTACGGCACGCTGGACAACAGCGATCTCGTGGACAGCTACGGCGCCGTCAGCGCCTTCACGGTGGCCGATGCCAAACTGCGCTGGAAGTTCGCGCCGCAGTGGACCGCTTCGCTGGGCGTGGACAACCTCACCAACGCACGCTACTGGGTCTACCATCCCTATGCCGGCCGCACCTGGGTCGGCGAAGTGCGCTGGGATCTGTGACGGAGGCGATCGCATGCGCGGACTGCTGATCCTGCTGCTTGGCCTGGCGAGTGCACAGACGCTCGCGCACGATGCCGTGAGCCAGGCCCCCATGAGCATGGCGAAGGAACCACCGCTCGGCGCCAGCGCCGCCTTCGACGCGCACGGCCGGCTGTGGGTGGTGGACGCCGCCGACGGGCACGTGCGGCTGCGTCACTCCGACGACCTGGGCGCGACGTTCAGCGTCCCGGTGCCGGTCAATGCCGCGCCCGAACCGATCTATGCCGAAGGCGAGAACCGACCCAAACTGGCCTTCGGACCGCACGGCGAACTCTACGTGAGCTGGTCGCAGCCGCGCGCCGAGCCGTGGACCGGCTTCGTGCGCTTCGCCCGCTCGCTCGACGGCGGCGCGCACTTCTCCACACCGGTCACCGTGCACCGCGACCGCGCCGAGATCACCCACCGCTTCGACGCGCTGGCCGTTGACGGCACGGGCCGCGTGGTGCTGGCCTGGATCGACAAGCGCGACCAGGTCGCGGCGGAGGCCGCGCACCAGCCCTACCTCGGCGCGGCGGTCTACTACACCTGGTCGACCGACCGGGGTGCGCACTTCGCGCCCGAGCGCGCGCTGGCGCAGCACAGCTGTGAATGCTGCCGCATCGCCCTGGCGCGCACGCCGCAGGGCGATGTCGCCGCGTTCTTCCGCGCGGTCTACGGCGACAACATCCGCGACCACGCATACGCGCTGCTGCGCACCGACGGCAAGATCGACGTCCCGCGCCGCGCGACCTTCAGCGACTGGCACATCGCCGGCTGCCCGCATCACGGGCCCGGCCTGGCGATCGCCGCCGACGGCACCCGCCACGCGGTGTGGTACGAGGCCAACGGCAAGCCGACGATCTGGTACGGCCAGCTCGATCCGGGCCATCCGCCACGGCGTGCGCTGGCGATGGCGGGCACCGGCGCCAGCCACGCGGACATCGCCGTGCAGGGCCGCACCGTGTGGGTGGCCTGGAACCGGATCGGTGCCGACGGCGAGTCGCTGCAGATGCGCCGTTCCGACGACGGCGGCCTGCACTTCGGCGCGCCGCGCACGCTCGCCACCGTGCAGGGCGCGGTGGGCTCGCCGCAGCTGTTGCTGCACGAAGGTCGTGCCTACGTCGCGTGGAACACCTCGGCGGGTTTCCGCCTGCTGCTCGCGGGAGCCGCCCGATGAAGCGCTGGCTGGCCATGCTCCTGCTGCTGCCCGGCGTCGCCGCCGCCGGCACGCTGCAACCGCTCCGCGCAGCCGACGTTCCCGCCCTGCTCGCGCCGCCCGCGCAAGGCGAGCGCCTGATCGCCCTGTGGGCGCTCGACTGCGCCTACTGCGAACCCAACCTGCAGGCGCTGGCGCGACTGCAGCGGGCGCATCCGCGCACGGTCGAGCTGGTCACGGTCGCCACCGACGACATCGGCCAGCGCGACGCGATCGAGCGGCGTCTGCAGGCGGCCGGCGTGAGCGGCTGGCCGGCACGCGCCTACGCCGATGCCATGCCCGAACGCCTGAACTACCTGCTCGATCCGGACTGGGGCGGCGAGACGCCGCGCGTGCTGGTGATCCACGCCGACGGCCGTCGGCAGGGCTTCAGCGGCGAACTCACCGCGAAGCAACTGGAGGCGCTGGTGCCCTAGCCCTCGCGAAAAACGCAGGCCCGCGGCGCCGGCCGCGCACGCGGGACCAGCGCACCACCTGCGGTGGGTCGGGCCGGTCTGTCGGCTTGCGTCCTGATCCGCACAGGCCTTTACCAGCAGCCTCCCCGGAGACCCCTCCGAAACCGCCCCGACCTGCCTGGCGAGCTCGGCACAGCCACGGCACCGCGGACATCGGTCGCCACCGTCTCGATGAGTACGCGACCCGGCCACCCGGATATCCTGTCGGCGTTTCCCGACGCCAGATACGCAAAACGCCCCGGTGGGGCGTCTGGCGTATCTGGCGGAGAGAGAGGGATTCGAACCCTCGATAAGGCTTTTGACCCTATACTCCCTTAGCAGGGGAGCCCCTTCGGCCTCTCGGGCATCTCTCCGGGTGTGTTCCGCACGGGAGCGGAGCCGGCAAGGATACCGACCGGCGCCGCCGAGGTAAAGCGTGCGTGATCAACGGTCGCCGGTTTCACCGGCCGGAGGGCCACCGGCCTCGTGTTCGCCCTTGATCCGCTGGTAGATCTCTTCGCGATGGACGGCCACATTCTTGGGCGCGTTGATACCGATCCGCACCTGGTTGCCCTTCACGCCGAGAACGGTAACGGTCACCTCGTCACCGATCATCAGGGTTTCACCGACCCTGCGGGTCAGAATCAACATGTTGTGTTACTCCATTAGTGCTGTTGGTCACAGGCCTGCCGTACAGTGGAACTTCACCCCTGAGTTCCTGCAACGGTCAGTTCGACGTCGTCCGTCGAAGGCCCTACCGCCTTCCCCGGCTCACAGCCAAGGCATTCCCCATGCATGCCTTGCCTTGCGGCGGCACCGTGGGTCCATGCCACCGACAGTCAACCGATACTAGCCGAGCGCCAGCGCCCCGCGCAATGCATTTTGGCGGGGGTAAACCCCGGATTCACAAAGCCCCGGCGGCCTCCAGCTGGTGCCCGATCCAGCCCGGCAGCGCCTCCAGCAGCGCCGGCAATTGCGGGGTATCCAGGCCGCCGCCCTGGGCCATGTCGGGCCGGCCGCCGCCCTTGCCGTCGATCTGCCGGGCGACGTGCGAAACCACTTCACCGGCCTTGATCCGGCCCAGCGCGGCGCCGTGCACGCCGGCCACCAGCGAGACGCGACCCTCGGATGCCCCGGCAAGCAGCACCACGCAGTCGCCGAGCTGCTGCTTGAGCTGGTCGACACCTTCACGCAGCGACTTGGCGTCGAAGCCCTCGAGCCGCGCGGCCACCACCTTGATGCCCGCCACGTCGCGCGCGTTGCCGGCCAGGTCGGCGGTGGCGCTGCCGGCCGCCTTGCTGCGCAGGGAGTCGAGCTCGCGTTCGAGCTTCTTCTGCCGCTCGAACAACTGGCGCAGCTTCTCCACCACGTCGTCGCCACTGCCCGAGAGCAGCTGCGAGAGCTCGCCCAGGCGCCGCTCCTCTTCGGCGACGTGAGCGAGCGCGCCGGCGCCGGTCACCGCCTCGATGCGGCGCACGCCGGAGGCCACGCCGGCCTCGCTGACGATCTTGAACAGGCCGATGTCGCCGGTGCGGCTGACGTGCGTGCCGCCGCAAAGCTCGGTGGAGAAGTCGCCCATCTTCAGCACGCGCACCTGGTCGCCGTACTTTTCGCCGAACAGGGCCATCGCACCGAAGGCGATGGCGTCGTCGTAGGCCATGTGATGCACCTCGGCCGGCGCGTTGCGGCGCACCTCGGCGTTGACCAGCGCCTCGACCGCGGCCAGCTCGTCGCGGCTCATGGGCTTGAAATGCGAAAAGTCGAAGCGCAGCCGCTCCGGGGCCACCAGCGAACCCTTCTGCGTGACGTGCTCGCCCAGCACCTGGCGCAGCGCCGCGTGCAGCAGGTGCGTGGCCGAGTGATTCAATACGGTCGCCTGGCGGCGCTCGGTATCCACCTGCGCGTCCAGCGTGTCGCCCGCGCGCAACGCGACGCCACGCCAGCGGCCGGCATGGCCGAAGAACACCCCGCCCATCTTGAGGGTGTCGCTCACCTCGAAGCGGCCGTCCGCGCCGGCGAGCACGCCGGTGTCGCCGACCTGGCCGCCCGATTCGGCGTAGAACGGCGTGCGATCGAGGATCACCAGGCCCTCCTCGCCATCGTCCAGGGCGTCCACCTGGCGCCCGTCGCGCACGATGCCGACCACCTTGCAGCCCTGCGCGGACAGCGTCTCGTAGCCCAGGAACACGGTCGGCGCCAGGCGGCTGGCCAGCTCGGCCGGCATCTGGCCCCTGGCCTCGAAGCGGCCGGCCGCGCGGGCGCGTTCGCGCTGTTCGTTCATGGCGGCCTCGAAGCCGGCCATGTCCACCGTCAGCCCGCGTTCGCGCGCGATGTCGGCGGTGAGGTCGACCGGGAAACCGTAGGTATCGTAGAGCCGGAACGCGTCGAGGCCGGGGATGGTGGTGCCCGCCTTCCGCGCCACCTCGTCGAACACGCGCATGCCGTGCTCGAGCGTCTCGCCGAAGCGTTGCTCCTCGGTGCGCAGCGCGTCTTCCACGAACCCCTGCTTCGAGGCCAGCTCGGGATACGCCGCGCCCATCTCCTCGACCAGCGGCGCCACCATCTTCCAGAAGAATTCGCCGCGCACGCCGAGCATCCAGCCGTGCCGCAGCGCGCGGCGGATGATCCGGCGCAGCACGTAGCCGCGCCCTTCGTTGGACGGCAGCACGCCATCGACAATGAGGAAGGAGCAGGCGCGAACGTGGTCGGCGATCACGCGCAGCGACTTGTTGCCCAGGTCCTTCGTGCCGGTCAGCTCGCCCGCCACGCGGATCAGGTGCTGGAACAGGTCGATCTCGTAGTTGGAGTGCACGTGCTGCAGCACGGCGGCGAGGCGCTCCAGGCCCATGCCGGTGTCCACGCAGGGCGCGGGCAGCGGCGACAGCGTGCCGTCCGGCGCGCGGTCGAACTGCATGAACACCAGGTTCCAGATCTCGATGTAGCGATCGCCGTCCTCGTCGGGCGAGCCCGGCGGGCCGCCGGCGACCTCCGGACCATGGTCGTAGAAGATCTCGGTGCAGGGACCGCACGGGCCGGTGTCGGCCATCTGCCAGAAGTTGTCCGACGCGTAGGGCGCGCCCTTGTTGTCGCCGATGCGCACGATGCGCTCGGCCGGCACGCCGACGCCCTTGTGCCAGATGTCGTACGCCTCGTCGTCGGTGTGATAGACCGTCACCCACAGCCGCTCGGCCGGCAGCTTGAAGACCTGCGTCAGCAGCTCCCATGCCCAGGCGATCGCCTCGCGCTTGAAGTAGTCGCCGAAGGACCAGTTGCCGAGCATCTCGAAGAAGGTGTGGTGGCGCGCGGTGTAGCCGACCGAATCGAGGTCGTTGTGCTTGCCGCCGGCCCGCAGGCAGCGCTGCACGTCGGCGGCGCGCGCGTACGGCAGCTTCTCGCTACCCAGGAACACGTTCTTGAACGGCACCATGCCCGAGTTGGTGAACAGCAGCGTCGGGTCGCTGGCCGGCACCAGCGAGCTGGAAGGCACGATGGCGTGATCCTTCGCGCGGAAGAAGTCGAGGAAGGTCGAGCGGATGTCGGCGGTTTTCATCGGAGCGTGGCGAAAGGAAACAAAAAAGGCCACGCCGGCGGCCGCCGCCTGTCGAATCAGTCGATTCCGTCGGCAGCGTCGTCCACTTCGGCGTGGGTAACACGTCGTACTGTGGCGGCGGCAAAGCCCCGACGCAAGAGGAACTGCGCCCGCCGGGCGCGTTCGGCCGGTTCCCGGCTGCTCCGGGCACCGTAGCGGCGGCGCAGTTGGTCGGCTGCGGAGGCCTCCCAGTCCACCCCGGCGGCGTCCAGCAATTCGCGGATGCGTCCATCCGGCACGCCGTGGCTCTTCAGCTCGGCGCGGATGCGCTGGGGACCGTAACCCTGCGACGCGCGACTGCGCACCAGTACCTCGGCGAAGCGGTCGTCGTCCTGGTAGCGCTGCTCGCCCAGGCGTTCGACGGCGGCCCCCGCTTCCTCGGCGTCGTAGCCGCCATGACGCAGCTTCAGCTCGAGTTCGCGGCGCGAGTGTTCGCGGCGCGCGAGCAGGCCCAGCGCCTTGTCGTAGGCGCTGCGCCGGGGCTTGTCGGGATCGTCCGGGCGGCGCTTCATGGCCGTGCCCGCCGCGTCATGCGGAAAGGGAACGAGCTTGCCCGCGATGCTTTCCGCTCCGACCGGACACCGGAGTCATGGGCATCGCGAGCAAGCTCGCTCCTGCGAAAGCCGGGGTCCGCCGGGCGGTGCCCGGCGGCACGACGCGGACCGGTCCGCGCACCGCCATCCGATCAGGCTTCTTCCAGCGCCTCTTCGGAGGCGGGCGCCGCCTTGCCGCCGCCGACCAGCAGCCGCTCGCGCAACTGGCGGTCGATCTCGTCGGCGATGGCCGGGTTGTCCTTGAGGAACTGGCGCACGTTCTCCTTGCCCTGGCCGATACGGTCACCGTTGTAGCTGTACCAGGCGCCGGACTTGTCGATCAGGTTCTCCTTCACGCCCAGTTCGATGATCTCGCCTTCGCGCGAGGAACCCTCGCCGTAGAGGATCTCGAACTCGGCCTGGCGGAACGGCGGCGCAACCTTGTTCTTGACGACCTTGACGCGGGTTTCCGAACCGATCACCTCGTCGCCCTTCTTCACCGAGCCGATGCGGCGGATGTCCAGGCGTACCGAGGCGTAGAACTTCAGCGCGTTGCCGCCGGTGGTGGTCTCGGGGCTGCCGAACATCACGCCGATCTTCATGCGGATCTGGTTGATGAAGATCACCAGGCAGTTGGATTTCTTGATGTTCGCGGTGAGCTTGCGCAGCGCCTGGCTCATCAGGCGCGCGTGCAGGCCGACGTGGGAGTCGCCCATCTCGCCCTCGATTTCCGCCTTCGGCGTCAATGCGGCGACCGAGTCGACCACCACCACGTCCACCGCGCCGGAGCGCACCAGCATGTCGGCGATCTCCAGCGCCTGCTCGCCGGTATCGGGCTGGGAGACCAGCAGGTCGGCAACGTTGACGCCGAGCTTCTCGGCATAGGTCGGATCGAGCGCGTGCTCGGCGTCGACGAAGGCCGCAGTGCCACCGTTCTTCTGGCAGTTGGCGATGACCTGCAGGGTCAGCGTGGTCTTGCCCGAGGACTCCGGACCGTAGATCTCGATGACGCGCCCGCGCGGCAGGCCGCCGACGCCGAGTGCGATGTCCAGCCCCAGCGAGCCGGTGGAGACGGTGTCGATGGCGTCGTCGGTGCGGTCGCCCAGGCGCATCACGGCGCCCTTGCCGAACTGCTTCTCGATCTGGCCGAGGGCGGAGGCCAGCGCCTTGCGCTTGTTGTCGTCCATCGTGGGAATCCCGGTGGTGTGGCTAGGAATGGGAGGCATGATGCCCGGCCGCAGTCTCACGGGCTGGGATCATCTGCAAGGAGCCAAGTATCCCACACCCGTCAAGCCCCGCCGCCGGCGCAGGCCGCGTCACTCCGTCAGCGCTTTCCGCACCCCGCTGAGCGCGGCGGCCACGCTCTGGCGCCGGATCGCGTCGCGATCGCCCGTGAAATGGAAGAGCCTGGCGTGCGCGTAGCCGCCCCTGCGCTTCCAGCCGATCCACACCGTGCCCACCGGCTTTTCCGGCGTGCCGCCGCCGGGCCCGGCGATGCCGGTGACGGCCACCGCCACGCCGGCGCCGTAGCGCGCCATGGCACCGGAAACCATCTCCAGCACGGTCTCCTCGCTCACTGCGCCGGTGTGCTCGATGGTGCGCGGATTGACGCCCAGCAGCGCTTCCTTGGCCTCGTAGCTGTACGCGACCACGCCGGCGTCGAACCAGGCCGAGCTGCCGGGCTGGTCGGTCAGCGTCTTGGCGATCCAGCCGCCGGTGCAGGACTCGGCGGTGACCAGCATCAACTTGTGCTGCAGCAGCTCGGCGGCGAGCTGGGCGGCGAGCGCCGAAAGCTCGGCATCGGTGGGGGCGGGCGGGGACACGTTCGGGAACTCCGTCGGGGGACTGCGGCGCGCGCAAAGCGGCGTTCTACCCGTTCCGCGGAGGTCACCGCAAGCGCGGCGTCCGCGGGAGGGACGCGGGCATCGCCCCGACCGGTTGGCATACACTCGGGGGTTTCCGGCCGGACCACGGGCCGAGCGACCAGCGACGACTCTCCCTGCATGAACCTCCACGATTCCGCCCAGCACACGCCCTTCATGCGCCAGTACCTGGCGGCCAAGGCCGAGCATCCGGACGTGCTGCTGTTCTTCCGCATGGGCGACTTCTACGAGCTGTTCTACGACGACGCGCGCAAGGCCGCGCGGCTGCTCGACATCACCCTGACCCAGCGCGGCCAGTCCGCGGGCGCGCCGATCCCGATGGCGGGCGTGCCCTACCACTCGGTGGAGAACTACCTGGCGCGGCTGGTCCGGCTCGGCGAATCGGTGGCGATCTGCGAGCAGATCGGCGACCCGGCGACGTCCAAGGGGCCGGTCGAGCGCAAGGTGGTACGCATCGTCACGCCCGGCACGGTGACCGACGCGGCGCTGCTGGAGGAGCGGCGCGACAACCTGCTGCTGTCGATCCACGCCGGCTCGCAGGGTGCGTTCGGTCTGGCCTGGGTCGATCTCAGCTCCGGCCGCTTCCTGCTCAGCCAGGTGCCCGGCGCCGAAGCGCTGGCTGCGGAGCTGGCGCGCCTGCAGCCGGCCGAGACGCTGGTGGGCGAGGACGGTGCGTGGCCGAAGCTGGTCACCGCCCTGCCCGGCCTGCGCAAGCGCCCGCCGTGGCACTACGACCTCGACGCGGCGCGCCGCGAGCTCAACCGCTTCTTCGGCACGCGCGACCTCTCCGGCTTCGGCGTGGACGGCCTGCCGCTGGCCGTCGCCGCGGCCGGCTGCCTGCTCGGCTACGTGGAGGAAACCCAGAAGAGCGCGCTGCCGCACCTGACTGGCATGGCGGTGGAGAGCGCGGGCGAGACCATCGCGCTGGACGCCGCCACCCGTCGCAACCTGGAGCTGGACACGCATCCCAGCGGCCGCATCGAGCACACCCTGCTCGGCGTGCTGGACGAAACGGTCACGCCGATGGGCGCGCGCCTGCTGCGCCGCTGGCTCAATCGCCCGCTGCGCGCACGCGAACCGCTGCGCCTGCGCCACCAGGCGATCGCCACGCTGATCGAGGCGCGCGCCTACGAGCCGCTGCGCGAACGACTGCGCGGCATCGGCGATCTGGAGCGCATCCTCGCCCGCGTGGCGCTGCGCTCGGCGCGACCGCGCGATCTCTCCACGCTGCGCGACGGCCTCGCCGCCGCGCCGGCATTGCGCGAGCAACTGGCGGCGCTGGACAGCCCATTGCTGCACACGCTGGTCGCTCGCACCGGCGACCATGCCGACACCGTCGCCCTGCTGCAGCGCGCGATCGTGGCGCAACCGCCGGTGCTGCAGCGCGACGGCGGCGTCATCGCCGAGGGCTACGACGCCGAGCTGGACGAGCTGCGCCGCCTCTCGACCAACGCCGACCAGTTCCTGGTCGAACTGGAGGAACGCGAGAAGGCCGCCAGCGGCATCAGCACGCTCAAGGTCGGCTACAACCGGGTGCACGGCTACTACATCGAGATCACCCGCGCGCAGGCCGACAAGGCGCCGACCCACTACACCCGCCGCCAGACCACCAAGAACGCCGAGCGCTACATCACCGAGGAGCTGAAGGCGTTCGAGGACAAGGTGCTGTCGGCGCGCGAACGCTCGCTGATGCGCGAACGCGCGCTCTACGAAGGCCTGCTAGACACCCTGATCGAACGCCTCGCACCGCTCAAGGACGTCGCCGCCGCGATCGCGGAACTGGACGTGCTGGCGACGCTCGCCGAGCGCGCCGAGGCGCTCGACTGGCGCGCGCCGGACCTCACCGACGCGCCCGGCATCTGCATCGAGCGCGGCCGCCACCCGGTGGTGGAAAAGGTGCGCGAGGAGCCGTTCGAGCCGAACGACCTCGAGCTCACCCACACGCGCCGCATGCTGGTGATCACCGGCCCGAACATGGGCGGCAAGAGCACCTACATGCGCCAGAACGCGCTGATCGTGCTGCTCGCCCACATCGGCAGCTACGTGCCGGCCGCGCGCGCGTGCATCGGCCCGGTGGATCGCATCTTCACCCGCATCGGCGCCGGCGACGACCTCTCGCGCGGGCAATCCACCTTCATGGTGGAGATGAGCGAGACCGCCAACATCCTGCACAACGCGACCGAACACAGCCTGGTGCTGATGGACGAGGTCGGCCGCGGCACCAGCACCTACGACGGCCTCGCCCTCGCGCGCGCCGCCGCCGTGCACCTGGCCACGCACAGCCGCGCCTTCACGCTGTTCGCCACGCATTACTTCGAGCTGACCGAACTGGCCGGCGAGTATCCCGGCATCGCCAACGTGCACCTGGACGCGGTCGAGTACGGCGAGCAGCTGGTGTTCATGCACGCGGTCAAGGAAGGCCCCGCCAACCGCAGTTTCGGCCTGCAGGTGGCGGCGCTGGCCGGCCTGCCGAAGAGCGTCATCGCCGACGCGCGGCGCACGCTGGCCGAGCTGGAGCGCGGCATGCAGCCACACGCCCCCGCGACGAGGCCGAGGGCGGACGTCTCGCCACAGCTCGGCCTGTTTGCGCCACCGGAGCCCTCGGCGGCCGAACGCGCCCTGCGCGAGGTGGATCCCGACGCGCTCGCGCCGCGCGAGGCACTGGACGTGCTCTACCGCCTCAAAGCCCTGCTTTGAGGCGACAGGTCCGGACTGCCGCGCACACCGTCCGTGGCGCGCGCGTGTCCGGTCGGCGCCTCAGGCTGCGGCGGGCATCGGCGCGGGAAACGGATCGCGCCACCCGGGCAGCGCCATCATCCGCTCGTGCCAGCGCACGATGTGCGGAAAGTCCTCGATCGGCAGGTGTGCTTCCCTGGCCCAGGGCAACAGCACGCCGACGCTGAAGTCCGCGATGCTCAGTCTGTCGCCGAGGAGGAACTGCCGGTCGGCCAGGTGCGCATCCAGCACGCCCGCGAAGTTCCGGAAGAAGCGGGTCGCCTCGTCCACGACCGCCGGTACGGGCTCGCCCAGGCCGACGAACGGCTTGATGATGTGCTCGAAGTAAAGCGACGCGCCGTGACGCGAGAAATGCGTCAGGTCCCACGACAGCCAGCGCAGGATCTCGACCTGTCCGGCCGGGTCCGACGGCCACAGGTCGGAGCCGGCCCTGACCGCCAGGTGCACCATGATCGCCGTGCTCTCCCACAGCACCAGGTCGCCGTCGACCAGAACCGGCACCTTGCCGTTGGGGTTCACGGCGAGGAACTCCGGCCTGCGGTGCTCGCCCCGGGCCAGGTCCACCCGGACGAACTCCAGCGGCACGCCCAGGTACTTGGCCAGCGCGCAGACCTTGCGGGGGTTCATCGTCTCTGCGTAGTACAGCTTCATGTCGTGCCTCCGTGGGGATGAAGGGCGGCACCCGCCCGTGGGAACGACCGGAGTTTGCCCGTGGACTAAATATGTTCAAGAACATATTCCGGGTCCGCAGTACGCTGCATCGCCTGTTGCATCCCCTGGGTCCCGCCATGCCCTACAGCGCCGAACACAAGCAGAAGACCCGGCAGCGCATCGTCGAGAGCGCACGCGAGCTGTTCAACCGCCGTGGCTTCGCGAACGTGTCGATCGACGAGATCATGCAGCGCGCCGGGCTCACCCGCGGCGGGTTCTACAACCACTTCAAGGCCAAGGAAGAGCTGTACGCCGAAGCGGTATCGCTCTACCTGCATTTCGATCCCTCCCGGCGCTGGAAGGACATCCCGTTCGATCCGCAGGCCCGGGGCGGCGCGTGCGCGCGGCAGATGGTGAACATCTACCTTTCCGCCAGCCACCTGGACGACCTCGAAGGCCAGTGCCCGCTGATCGCGCTGCCTTCCGACGCCGCACGCGCCGGCCCGCAGGTGCGCAAGGCCTACCGGGCGCTGGTCGAGCACATGGCCGGCATGCTCGCCGGCGGCGCCGGCGATCCGGACGATGCCCGCGCACGCGAGCGCGGCGTGGCGGCCACCGCTCTCTGCGTGGGCGCCATGGTGCTGGCGCGCACGGTCGACGATCCGGCATTCGCCGACGAGGTGCGCCGCTGCGCGCAGGCGGTGGCGCTGCAACTGCTCGATGCGCCGCCGGCTGGGCGCGCGAACGGGCGCGGGCGCCGCGCCCGACCCGCATCGCGCGGCGGCTCACCGTTTTCCCCGCAGGGGTGATCTGCCGTCAGTCCGCGTCCTTGAGCCGCCGCAGCTCCCGGCGCTCCTGCTTGTTCGGCCGGCGCAACGGCCCGGCCGCACCGATCAGGCGGCGCTGCTCGCGGGCCGCCTCACGGGCCTGCCGGCTCGCCTCGGTCTCGCGATAGAGCATCTGCGCGACGCTCGCGGGTCCGCGCTGTTCGGACAGCGCCAGCACTTCGACTTCCAGGCGCTCCTCGCCGCGGGTGATGCGGAGCATGTCGCCGGGATGAAGTGCCTTGGCCGGCTTGCAGCCGGCGTCGTTCACCACGACCTTGCCGCCGTCGATCGCGTGCTTGGCCAGGCTGCGGGTCTTGAAGAAACGGGCGGCCCACAGCCAGACGTCGGCGCGCACCCCCGGCGCCGGATTGTCCTGTCGTTCGCTCATCACGCGATTATCCGTCTTCGCACGCGCGGCGCATCACGCACGCGGTGCATACGCCCCCGCAGGAGCGGGCTTGCTCCTGGCAGGCCAGCGGCTAGCGCAGCAGCACGCTGCCCAGCGGCACGCTCAGCAGCGAGAGCACGATCCCCGCGCCGAGCATGGTGTTGGCCAGCGGCGGATCCAGACCGTACTCGTCGGCCAGGATGGTGGCCGAGACCATCGGCGCCATCGCCGCCTGCAGCACGCCCACCGTCAGCACCAGCCCGCCGACGCCCGCGGCCGTGCCCAGCACCCAGCACGCGAGCGGCGCCAGCAGCAGCTTCCAGCCCAGCCCCAGACCGGCGGCGGCCACCTGACGCTCGCCCGGGTGGAAGCGGAACTGCAGGCCCACCGAGAACAGCGCCAACGGCGTCAGCGTGGCGCCCAGCGGCGCGAACACGCGCTCGACCACCGGGGGCCATCCGCCCAGCGCGCCCACGGCGATGCCGACCAGCAGCGCCAGGAAGGCCGGGAACGTGGCGATACGCCGCACGATCAGCGCCGGCTGCGGGGTCCGCCCGGCGTAGAGGCTGGCCACCACGATGCCGGCAGAGGCCAGGATCGGGAACGCGCCGAGCTGGTCGGCCACGACCGCCAGGGTCAACCCCGGCGCACCGTGCAGCGCCTGCATCAGCGGGTAGCCCATGAACGAGGTGTTGCCCAGCCCGCAGACCAGGATCAGCGCCCCGGTGCGCCCGCGCGACCAGCCCAGCCGGGGACCGAGCAGGCCGAACAGCAGCCATGCGCCGCCGAAGGTCACCCACATCGCCGCGATCGGGAACCACAGCTGCGCGTCGAAGCGCAGCCGCGGGATCAACTCCAGCACCAGCGCCGGCAGCGCCACGTTGATCACCCACCAGTTGAGCCCCGTCGCCAGCCCCGCCGGCGGCCGCGCCAGGCGCGCCACCAGCGCGCCGAGGACCAGGCAGGTGAACAGCAGCAGCAAGGCGCTCATCGGGTCGCCAGGGAAGGAAAACGTCCATTAGACGCGAACCGCCGGCAGGCGGAAAGCCGAAGACCCGGCCTTTTCCTGCGAAGGGCCCGGTGCAAGGCGATAATCGCGACTTCGCCACCTGCAGCCGCCGCATGACCCATCCCGACCACCGCGTCCACGGCCTGGCCTCCGACGACGTCGCCCCGGACTGGCCACCGCTCGCCCCGGCAGAACTCGCGACCTTGCTGCGGCAGTATCCGGCGCTGGGGCCGGCCGGGGCGATCACCTGGCACAGTCCGCGCCCGCTGTCGGCCGCGGCGCTGGTCCGCACTGCCGGGGGCACCGTCTTCGTCAAGCGCCATCACCACAGCGTACGCACCCCGTCCACGCTGGGCGAGGAGCACGCCTTCATGGCCCGGTTGCGCACCGCCGGCGTGCCGGTGCCGGCGGTGCTGGCCGCCGCGGACGGGCGGAGCGCCGTGGCGATCGGCGAGTGGACCTACGAAGTGCACGCACCCGCCGCCGGCATCGACCTCTACCGCGAAGCGGTTTCGTGGTCGCCGCTGCTCGATCTGCACCATGCCCACACGGCCGGCGCGATGCTGGCGCGCCTGCACCAGGCGGCGGACGGCTACATGGCGCCCCAGCGAGGCACGCATCTGCTGGTCGCACGCAGCGAGCTCATCGAGGCCGCCGATCCGCTGGCGGCGCTCGCCGCGCAGTTGCCGCAGCGCCCCGGCCTGGCCGCCTACCTCGCGCGACGCGACTGGCGGGCGGACATCGGCGCTGCGCTCGCGCCCTTCCATGCGCACGCGCAACCGCGTATCGCCCGGCGACCGAAATGCTGGACGCACGGCGACTGGCACGTGTCCAACCTGTGCTGGAGCGGCCGCGGTCCGGGAGCGCGGATCAGCGCCGTGCTGGACTTCGGCCTCGCCGCGCGCACCTTCCCGTTGTTCGACCTCGCCACGGCGATCGAGCGCAACGCCGTCGCCTGGCTCGCCCTGGACACCGGAAGCGAAGCCGCGCACCTGGACACGGCGCGCGCACTGGTGGCCGGCTACCGCGCGCAGCAGCCGCTGTCGGGCGACGACATCCACCTGCTCGCCGACCTGCTGCCGCTAGTGCACCTGGACTTCGCACTGTCGGAGGTGGAGTACTTCACGGCGGTCACACGCTCGCCCGCCAATGCCGACGTGGCCTATCACACCTTCCTGCGCGGACACGCCGCATGGTTCGCCACGCCCGCAGGGCGGGCACTGCTGGATGGCATCCGCGCGCTGGCGTGACCTGCGAGCCGCCGCCTCGAGCCTCGCACCGCGAGCGCAGCCGAAGCCCCCCCTGCACGGGCGCCCCCCCCGGCGCCGGCGCGCGCACCGCTCGCACGAACCGAGCGGATCGCACCGGTCCTGCCCCGGGCGAGCGGTTTGGATCGGACGTCCGTTCCATGCTTCAATAGCCGTCTTGAAGCGGGGGTGCCCGGCGAAATGGCCGGGCTGAGAGAGTCCCTTGGAACCTGATCCGGTTTGTACCGGCGTAGGGAGCTTGCATCGGAGTCGTGCGTCCGCCGGGCGTGCGACCCGCCGTCGCTTCGTCCGTGTGCCCTCTACCGACGAGTCGACGATGAACCGTACCCCCCTGCTGCTCGCCTTCCTCGCCACGCTGGCGCCCGCCGCGCACGCCGCCGGCCGATCCGACGACGCCCGCCAGGCGAAGGAACTCGCGCCCGTGCGCGTGGAAGGCCGGGCCCACGACGACCGTCACGGCACCGCGCTCGACGCCTACGGCAACGCCTCGCTGCACGACACCCCGGCCGCCGTCACCGTCATCGGGCGCAAGCAACTGGACGACCGACAGATCCGCACGCTGAGCGAGCTGGCGCGCGAGGACGCCTCGCTCGGCGACAACTACGCGCCGGTCGGCTACTACCAGGACATCGCGATCCGCGGCTATCCGCTGGACCTCGCCACCGGCCTGCGCTCCAACGGCCTGACGATCGCCGGCGAGCAGCCGGTGGCGCTGGAGGACAAGCAGCAGGTGGAAGTGCTCAAGGGCCTGGCCGGCCTGCAGGCGGGCGTGATGGAACCGGGCGGCGTTTTGAACTTCGTCAGCAAGCGTCCCGCCGAGGTGCGCGAGGTGACGCTCGGCACCGACTCGCACGGTTCGCGCTACGGCGCGCTGGACGCGGGCACCTGGCTCACGCCGAGCTTCGGCGTACGGGCCAACCTCGCCTGGGAAGACATGCACTCCTACGTGCACCACGCGGATGGCCGCCGCAATTTCTACGCGCTGGCGGCCGACTGGCATATCAGCCCCGACGCCACGCTGGAACTGGACAGCGACTACCAGGCCAGCGCGCAGCGCTCGGTCTCCGGCTACCAGCTGCTCGGCGGCGACACCCTCCCCGCACACGCCGACCCGACCCGCATGCTCGGCTTCGAGCCGTGGCAGCAGCCGGTCGGCATCCACGCCGCCAACAGCGGCGCGCGCTTCAACTACAGCTTCAGCGACGACTGGCGGGTGCGCCTGGCCGCCGGCCACAGCCGCAGCGTGATCGACGACAACGTCGCGTTCGCCTACGGCTGCTTCTACTCGCCCGCCTGTGCCAACGGTGCGCCGGGCAACTTCTTCGCGCCCAACGGCGACTACGACGTCTACGATTACCGCAGCCCGGACGACACGCGCGTCGACGACGAGGCGCGCGCCGTGCTGGAAGGCCACTTCGACACCGGCGGCGTGAGCCAGCAACTGACCCTGGGCGCGGGCGCGTTCCGCCGCCTCAACGACCAGCGCGCTGACGTCTACGACTACGTCGGCACCGCCAACATCGCCGAGCTCGACCCGCCCTACTTCGCGCCCTCGCCCAACCAGCCCGGCCCGTCCGTGCGTCGCCTCACCAGCTGGCAGCGCTCGCTGTTCGCGCTGGATCGCCTGCACCTGGGCGAGCAATGGCAACTGATCGCCGGCGGCCGCTTCGTGCGCCTGCACGAACGCGCCTACGACGGCGACGGCGCGCTCGAGCGCAACACGCGCCTGAGCAGGACGTTGCCGCAGGCGGCCGTGCTGTGGCAGCCGAGCGAGCCGCTGACCGCGTACCTGAGCTACAGCGAGGGCCTGTCGCTGGGCAAGGAAGCGCCGTACTGGACCAGCAACGACGGCCAGATGCTGCCGCCGCGCCTGTCGCGGCAGGTCGAGGCCGGCGTGAAGCTCGACCTCGGCGACACGCTCGCCCTCAGCGGCGCGTTGTTCCGCATCCGCCAGCCGTACCAGTTCGCGCAGCCGGACGACTCCGCCTACGGGTTTACCTTCGTGCAGCACGGCGAGGAAGTGCACACCGGGTTCGAGCTCGGTGCCAACGGCCGCGTCAGCGAGAACCTCGACCTCACCGCGAGCGCGAGCCTGATCCGCGCGCGCGCGCAGGACACCGGCACGGGCGCCTACGAGGGTCATCAGGTGGCCAACGTGCCGCGGTTCCGTGCGGCGGTCCACGCCGACTACCGCCTGCCCTTCGCGCCGCAGTTCAGCCTGCTCGGCGGCTGGCGCTATGCCTCGCCCAACGTTGCCACGCCGGACGGCCGCGTGCGCGTGGGCTCCTACAACGTGTTCGATGCCGGCCTGCGCTACGCCACCACGCTCGGCGGCCACGCGCTCACCGCGCGCCTGTCGGTGGACAACCTGTTCGACCGCTTCTACTGGCGCGATACCGGCAGTGCCTACGGCGACAGCTACCTGTTCCCGGGCGCGCCGCGGCTGGCCCGGCTGTCGGTGAGCTACGCGTTCTGATGGACGCGGTCGAGTTCATCGGCGCCTTGCTCAGCGCGTGGGCGGTCTGGCTCACCGCCCGGCGCCGACCGTGGTGCTGGCCGGTGGGCTTCGCCTCGGTGCTGGTCTACGGCTGGATCTTCGTCGGCGCGAAGCTGTACTCCGACGCCCTGTTGCAGGGCGCCTTCGCCGCCCTGATCGTGTACGGCTGGGTACGCTGGCTCGGGCACCTGGACAGCGACGGCCGTGTCACCATCGCGCGGTTGCCCGCACGCCTGCTCGCCCTGCACGTGCTGGTCGGCGGGGCGGGTGCGCTCGCCCTGGGCTACGCCATGCACCGCTGGACCGATGCGGCCCTGCCCTGGCTCGATGCCGCGCTCACCGCCTTCAGCCTGGTCGCGCAGTGGTGGCAGGGCCGCCGCCACGTCGCCGCCTGGTGGCTGTGGATCGTGGTCGACGTGATCTACGTGGGCGAATACGTCTACAAGGACCTGCTGATCACGGCCGTGCTGTACGCCGGCTTCGTGGTGCTCGCGGCGATCGGCTTGCGCGATTGGCGCCGGGCACAGGCCCTGCCGCAGGCGCAGCCGGCCTCCGCATGAGGCCCTGGCGCTCTGCAGGCAGCGGACCCGGCCGAAACACGCTACGAAAGTCGGCTCCGCCCGAAAAGGAGAACCAGGTCACGGACTCGGGTGCACTCGAGGCGTAAACCACGCCTGCCCAATGGTGTTCCCTCAACCCCGACCCCGCGTCCATTGGGCACACGGGGCGTCCGGCCACTTCCCGGACGCCCTTCCCTTGCGATGCGAGCGCCTGCCGCGACCCTCAGGGCGTGGACAGGTCCGCGGGACGCGCCACCTCGCGCCGGCGTAGCCAGGACCCGAGCGCCACCGGCACCATCACCCACGGCACCACGAAGACGAACTCGTCGATGGCGTAGGGCGTGATCCCGCCGCGCGGCGCCGTGATCGGCGTGAAGAAGGCCTGGATGAACAGGTTGTGGCTGGCGCGCATCACCGCGGCCGGTCCACAGGCTGCCCGAGCGCAGCCGCAGCCAGGTCATCATCACGCTGCTGGCGAGCACCAGCACCACGAAGCAGGGCATGCCGAACCACCAGGGTGTGCCCGCGTTGCAACCCGCGAACAGCAGGATCGGCAGGTGCCAGGCGGCTCAGATCACGCCGGTGCCCAGCGCACCGCCGGTGAAGCCCAGCCGCCCCACCAGCGCCGGCGCCAGGAAACCGCGCCAGCCGATCTCCTCGCCCAGCGCCATGGACAGGCTGCGCGCCATGCCCGTGCTGGCGAGCAGCACGAAGTAACACGAGCAGCACGAAGTAACAGTCGTATCCAGCCAGGCGGGCGCGCCCTTCCAGCCCAGCGCGGTGGCGATCCGCTCCAGGAACTGCGCATCGCCGAAGCCGCCCCGGCCGGTGCTCGACACGACCGCGTAGGCCACCGCGACGTACCCTAGCGGGACCAGGTAGGCGAGCCATTGCCAGCGCCACGCGCCCCACCGCCAGCCCAGCCGCCCGAACCCCTCGCCACGCAGGCGGCAGGTAAGCAGCGCCGCGATGCCGGGGCACCACATCAGCCTCGTCACGTACATGTTCATTGCGCCACGCAGGTGTCCGGTGGCGATGGTTGCCGTGTAGAACACGCAGCTCAGTACCCACGTGAGCAACGGAAACAGGCCGATGCCTGCGGACTTGCCCTGATGCGCCATGTGCCCCTCCTGTCGGCGGAAACCCTTCCCATAGAGGAGCCGGCGGCGGACGCAAGCGTGCCTGTGCGGGCGTCGGCCAGGTCCGTGGTTCTTGGCGGGGTGCTCACGGCGCCATGGCGACACTGTCGTCCCGAGCGACCGACCATGGCCCATTCCGGCTCCGCCTTCCCGCACGTTCCCGGCTTCGACAGCACCGCCGCGCTGCTGGTGGACGGCTACGACTTCGTCGGCCAGCGGTGCCGGCGCTACGGCAGCGATGCCTTCGAGACGCGGCTGATGCTGCGCAAGGTGGTCTGTGCGATGGGAGCCGAAGCGGCTGCCGTGTTCTACCACCCTGGGCGCTTCACCCGGCGCGGCGCGATGCCGCCCACCACCGTGGCGCTGCTGCAGGACTTCGGCAGCGTGCAACGGCTCGACGGCCCCGCGCACGCGCATCGCAAGGCCCTGTTCCTGCGCTTGCTCGATGCGCCGGGCACCGCGCGCATGGTGTCCCTCTTCCGCGAGGAATGGCGGCGCCAGGCGCTGCACTGGCAACACGCTTCGCGGGTGACACTGCTGCCGCAGGCCGAGCTGATCCTGTGCCGCACGGCCTGTCGCTGGGCCGGCGTCCCGCTGCCTGACGACCAGGCGCCACGACGCGCCCGGGACCTAGCCGACACCATCGAGGGCGCCGGCGCGTCCGGCCCACGCCTGCTGCGCGGCTGGCTGGCGCGGGAGCGCTGCGAGCGCTGGGCACGCCAGACGATCCGCCGCCTGCGCGGCGCTGCGGTCGATGCGGCCACGCCGGCGGCCGCCCTCGCCGGCTACCGCCGTCCGGACGGGGGGCGCCTGTCCTGCAGCGACGCGGCCACCGAACTGCTCAACCTGCTGCGCCCGACGGTGGCGGTGGCGCGCTGGATCGCCTTCGCGGCGCTGGCGCTGCACCGGCAACCGGATATCCGCCGCCGGCTGCAAGCCGGCGAGCCGGGCCTGCTGCTGGCGGTGGTGCAGGAGGTGCGGCGCCTGTACCCGTTCTTCCCCTTCATCGGCGGCCGCGTGCGCGAGCCCTTCGTCTGGCGCGGGCGGAGGTTCGAGCCGGGCGACTGGATGGTGCTCGACCTGTACGGTACCGACCACGATCCACGCCGCTGGACGCACCCCGAGCGCTTCGACCCGGCCCGCTTCGCGGACTGGGACGGCAACGCCTACGACTTCATCCCGCAGGGCGGCGGCGAGGTCGCGCTCACCCACCGCTGCCCGGGCGAGAACCCGGCGATCGCCCTGCTCATGGTCGCGGTGGGCGAGCTGGCCAATGCGTTGCGCTACACCGTGCCGCCGCAGGACCTGCGCTACCGCCTCGATCGCCTGCCCAGCCGGCCGGCCAGCGGCTTCGTGATGGCCGACGTGCGCGCGGCCGGCGTCGCAACCTGGCCGCACCGGCCAGCGATCGGAGTTACCCGTCCAGCTCCACGATGCGCGGCATCACCTCGCGCCCCTCGATGACCAGCTCGCCCACGGCGATCGGCAGGCTGAAGCGGCGCCGCCCGGCGCTGCCGGGGTTGACGTAGAGCACGCCCGCACGCTCTTCCACCAGCGGCCGGTGCGAGTGGCCCGACAACACCACGTGGAAGCCTTCCGCCACGGGGTCGATCGCCAACTGCTTGAGATCGTGCAACACGTACATCCGCACCTCGCCCACCTGCAACACGGCAGTCCCCGGCAAGTCCGCCAGCGCGGCGTCGCGGTCGTTGTTGCCGCGCACCGCGGTGACCGGCGCCACCTCGGCCAGGGCTTCCAGCAAGGCGGCATGGCCGATGTCGCCCGCGTGCACGATCCGCTCGCAGCCGCGCAGGAAGTCGACCGCGGCCGGGCGCAGCAGGCCGTGGGTGTCGGAGATCAGCCCAACGCGGACCATGGAGCGTTCACCTCGTTCGAGCGGCCTGGGGTGGACAGGCAAGCTAGCGCAGTCGATGCGACCGCACCGTCATGACGGTGCAAGGTGACGGCGGCCGGCTCCGCTGTCCGCGGTCCGGCCGGACAGTTGGCCGCCGTCCGCGGACACTCACGGCGCGTCAGCGGCGTGGAGAAAACCGCGCAACGGCGGGGTTTGCGGGCGATTCAAACCTTGGCACGCCTCGTGCCATCCAAGGCTCGAGACCCCTCTGCCGGAGAACCACCATGAAATTCGAGACCCTGATGCTGCACGGCCTGTTCGCCGCCTGCCTGCTGCTCTGCCTCGGCGTGATGAGCGCCATGTTCGTCCTGCCCGCGCCCGCGGCGATCGCGGCCGGCCATGCGCCGTCCACCGCCGCGGTGAGCGCGGAAGGCTGAACCCGCCTGGTGGGCACGCGTGCATCGCGCGCCCACCGGGACGCCCGGGGCAAGGTTCCTATACTGGGACGATGGTCCTGCACCTGCTCCAGCGCGTCGCGCACGAACCGATCCGACGCTGGGTCGTGGGCGCGTTTCCCCGCGACCCCGGCGGTACGGTGGATTACGACAGGCCGCCGGGCGATCCTGGCCTGTTCGGACCGGACAGCGTGACCTGGCGCATCCATGCCGACTTCCCCGGCATGCTCGCCGGCGGGCTGGCGGCGCTGATGCTGCAGACGCTGCACCCGCTGGCGCTGGCCGGCGTGTGGGACCACTCCAACTTCCGCGAGGACCTGGTCGGGCGGCTGCGCCGCACCACGACCTTCGTCGGCGCCACCACCTACGCGCCGCGTGCGGACGCCGAGCGGCTGATCGAGCGCGTGCGGCGCATCCATGCGCAGGTGCACGGCATCGCCGAGGACGGTACGCCGTATCGCGCGGATGATCCGGCACTGCTCACCTGGGTCCACGTCACCGAAGCGCACAGCTTCCTTGCCGGCTACCGCCGCTTCGCCCACCACGCCGTGCCTCGCGCGGTCGCGGACCGCTACTACGACGAAGTACGGCGCGTTGCCGAGGCGCTCGGTGCACGCGGGGTGCCGGCCTCGGAGGCTCAGGTGGCCGACTACTTCGCCCGTGTCCGGCCGCAGCTGGCCTATACCGACCGCTCGCGCGAGGTGCTGCGCATCCTCGCCGGCGTGCGCCTGCCCGTACCGCTCGCCGGTCTTTCCCGCGATGTCTTCCTCCACGCGGGGATCGCCCTGCTGCCTGCCTGGGCCAGCGAGCTGTTGCGGCACACGCCCCGGCAACGGCGGCAGGCGCGCCTCGCCGCACGGGTGCTGTGGTCGATGGCGCCCGCCTTCCGCGCGGCGCTGAAGGAGAGCGGCGTGGTCAGCCGCTCCTGCCGGCGGGTGGGCGTGGCACTGGAAACGATGCGGCGGTGGCCGCCGCCGGACGGACCGTAGCGGCCCGGCTCAGGCCTTGCCCGTGGCGCTCTTGCGTCTGCCTGCCGGCCGCCTGCCTTCCCGCTGCAGGCGATGGGCGTTCATGATCGCCGGCAGCAGGCCGGGGAAGCGCTGTTCGATCTCCGCGCAGCGGGTGGTATTGCGCATCTCCACGCCCTGGCGTTCGCTGCGGATCAGTCCGGCCTCGCGCAGGGTACGGAAATGCTGCGACAGCGTGGACTTGGGAATCTCGCGGTCGCTCACCTGCGCGAATGCCGTGCACGTCTGCGCGCAGCCGGCTCCGGCCAGGTCGGCGTAGATCGCCGCCCGCACCGGGTCGGACAGCGCGTGCAGGATGCCCTCCACGGTGATGTCGTCGATGGACGGATGGATCAGCGGCTTCATGCCGATGCAGGCTACCAGCCCTTGACTATGGGTTCCATAGTTCATATTTTACGAACTACGGCACTTATGAAGTACCTCCCCCAACCCAGGAGCCACTCATGAACAAGCTTGCAGGCAAGGTCGCGCTGGTCACCGGCGCATCCAAGGGCATCGGCGCCGCCATCGCCCGTTCGCTGGCCGCCGAAGGCGCAGCCGTGGTCGTCAACTACGCTTCCAGCAAGGCCGGCGCCGACGCCGTGGTCGCCGACATCACCGCCAAGGGTGGCAAGGCCGTCGCCGTGCAAGGGGACGTCGCCAAGGCGGCCGACGCCCGGGCCATCGTCGGCGCGGCAGTCGGGACCTTCGGCCGGCTGGATGTGCTGGTCAACAACTCAGGCGTGTACGAGTTCGCCCCGCTGGAGGCGATCACCGAAGAGCATTTCCGCAAGCAGTTCGACGTCAACGTGCTGGGCCTGCTGCTGGTCACCCAGGCGGCCGCCGAACACCTCGGCGAGGGCGCCAGCGTGATCAACATCGGCTCGCTGGTTTCGCGCATCGTGCCGCCCGGCAGCGCGGTCTACACGGCCACCAAGAGTGCGGTGGACGGCATCACCGCGGTGCTCGCACGCGAACTCGGGCCGCGCAGGATCCGCGTCAATGCGGTCAACCCGGGCATGGTCGAGACCGAAGGCACGCACAGCGCCGGCTTCATCGGCTCGGACTTCCACCAGGGCGCGGTCGCACAGACACCGCTGGGCCGTATCGGCCAGCCGGGCGATATCGCCTCGATCGTCAGCTTCCTCGCTTCGGACGACTCCTACTGGCTGAGCGGCGAGCAGCTCTACGCCGCCGGCGGGATGCGCTGAGGACTAAGGGTCGGGCGCGCCGCCGGTCTCCGCGGCGCAGCCGACCGTGCGGTGCGCCCCCCTCCGCGGTGATGCGTCAGGCGCTTGCGTCTCGCCGGCTGACCAACGCATCGTGGGTCTCGTCTGCTTGCATGCTGCTGCCAGCCGTTGTCAGCAGCCCCGCCTGCAAGGCCAGTCGGCCCGGTGGGTTTCAGCCACCCACGCAGGCATCATGGGCGTACCCGCCTCTCCAGCCCTCGACCGACTCATGTCCCCACGTACCGCTGTTGCCCCGGTCGCGCTCGCGGTCGGCGCGCTGCTGATCAGCATGGTTTCGTACCAGTGCGGGGCTTCGCTGGCCAAGCACCTGTTCCCGCAGGTCGGCGCGCAGGGGGCGACCGCCTATCGGCTGGGGCTCAGCGCGCTGATCCTGCTGGCGTGGCGGCGGCCATGGCGCCGTTCGAACGGCGAGCGGGACTGGCGCGCGCTGTGGGGTTACGGACTCTCGATGGGCGCCATGAACCTGGTGTTCTACATGTCGCTGCGCACGATTCCCCTGGGGATCGCGGTGGCGCTGGAGTTCACCGGGCCGCTGGCGCTGGCGCTGTTCGGGTCGCGCCGGCCGATCGATTTCGTCTGGATCGCGCTGGTGGTGGCGGGGCTGGCGCTGCTGCTGCCGCTGCGCACGCAGGCGCAGGCGCTGGACCCTGTCGGGGTGATGTACGCGCTGGCGGCGGGCGTAGGCTGGGCGCTGTACATCGTGCTGGGCAAGAAGGTCGGGGCGAGCCACGGCGGCGACGCGGTGACGCTGGGCATCTCGATCGGCGCCTTGCTGGCGATCCCGTTCGGCGCCATACATGCCGGCGGCGCGCTGTTGTCGCCCACCCTGCTGCCCTATGCACTCGGCGTGGCGGTGCTGAGCTCCGCCCTGCCGTATTCGCTGGAGATGGTCGCGCTGACGCGGCTACCGGCGCGCACCTTCAGCACCCTGCTGAGCCTTGAGCCGGCGATCGCGGCGGTGGCCGGCGCAGCCCTGCTGGACCAGCGGCTCGGCCTGCTGCAGTGGCTGGCGATCACGGCGATCATCGTGGCGGCGACCGGCACGGCATTGAGCGTACGGCGGCCGGCGCTGATCGAGCCGGTGGTGAACTGAAGGCCGCCGCCAATCGCCGCGACCGATGGACCCGTGCGGTCCCGCCTGCTCGCAGAGTGGCCAGGCGACTAGCGGGCGATGCCTGTGGTTTGCTCCAGGTGCCAGGAGCCGTCTTCGGCGATCTGCAGGCAGCGACGGACGGTCGCGGGGCATCGCTCGGCCACGTGGATGCTTGCCGGGGGCAGTTTCAGGCGCCATGCCAGGCCTGCCTCTCCCACCGCGTAGAAACGATGCGGGTCCTTCACCGCGACCCAGAGGGGGTACCCGACGTTCCGCTGTTCCAGGTCGTGGAGCATGGCCTCCGCCCAGCGGGCGCGTCCGATCAGTCCGGGGTGATCCAGCCGCCGGGTCCCTTCCACGGCCACCCAGGACGACACCGCAACGAGCGGAAGGATGAGCCACAGGCGAGGGCTGCCAATGCAGCAACGCGCCAGCGTGACGGCGGGCAGGATCGCGCCGACCGCGGCGTAGTACGCATAGCTGTTCCATCCGAGCAGGAAGTAGGGCCCATAGGCGACGACGGCGAACAGGGCGACGAACAGCCACTGCTCGGGGCGCAACCGCAAGCGGCCGTGCCGCAACGCCAGGGCCGCGGCGGCCAGCATGGGCAAGGCGGTGGCTGCGATCCATGCAAGGGCGCGCGGCAACATCCCCGTGGCCGCCATGCGCAGGGCTTCGCGTGGAACGTCGGACATCCAGGCCACGAAAGCGGCGGCGTTGCGGACGAGGTTGCCGCCCAGCACCAGGTCGTACGGGGGGTCCGTGCGGGTGGTGAAGTGCGCACGCAGCACCAGCCATACCGCGGTGATGGCAGCACAGGCCACGAGGGTGAGTACGTCGCCCTTGCGCACACGCCGCTGCCCGGTGAACAGCCGCACGATCACCATCAGGGGAACGGTCAGGACGGCCGATTCCTTGCTCAACAGCGCCAGCGACAACGACAGGGGAATGCTCGTCAGCCACAGCGCGCGGCGCATGCCTTCGGACTCGGCGGACCAGATCCCCGCGGCCAGGCACAGCGTGGTGAACAGGGTCAGGAACGAGTTGTTGGCGGCGGCCGCCCAGAAAACCGGGAGGACGTGCATGGCAAGCCCGGCGTAGAGAACCCCGGCAAGCACCGCCGTCAGGCGGGGCCTCGGCCACCTGCAGGCGCGGGCGATCGCGAAAGCCAGCGTAGCCACCCCGCCACACGCCAGCAGATGGAGGCCCAGGCTTGCAACGTGGGCCGCGTAAGCGTCGTCGCCCAACAGCAGATCGATGAGCCGCCAGTAGCCCTCCTGCGACAGTGGGCGCCAGAACCGGGGTGGGTTCGCCGGCAGGAAATCCGACCACCAGGGGGCCGCCGCCATGTTGGTCGCATGGGCTGCGGCGAGATAGACGTAGTCGTCCCCCCAGAATGGCGTATGCAGTGCTGGCAGCCACATCAGAAGCGTGGATGCGCCCAGCAGCGCGATGCCGAGCCAAAGAAGGGAATCGTTTTCCTTACCTGCCGGCTTCATGCCCGTGGTGCTTCCTGGTGGTGAGCTCGTTCCCTGGCCAGCGGCATGGCACGCGCCCGAAACGACCCGGCAGTACTGGACTCGGCCGCTTGCTGCTACGGCGGCCTCTCCGGGTCAGCCTACCTCAAGCGCGGCCGTTGCAGTGCGCGCACCCTCATGGATCCCTTCGCCCACGAACAAGCCCGCCGGGATGGCGGGCCTGTTCGTGGGCGGGTCGACGCCGCGCCGCGCGGGCCGCTCAGCCCAGCAGCACCCGGTTCATCCGCTGCACGAACGCCGCCGGATCGGGCAGCTGCGCGCCGGCGGCGATCTCGGCCTGTTCCAGCAGCAGGGTGGCGAGGTCGCGGGCCTTGGGTTCGTCGGCCTCCGCCTCCACGCGCTTGACCAGGGCGTGCGCCGGGTTGATCTCCAGCGTGGGCTTGGACTCGGGCATGTCGTGGCCGGCCTCGCGCAGCAGGCGGGCCAGGTGCGGAGCCATCTCGTAGTCGGAGAGGGCCAGGCAGGAGGGACTGTCGGTGAGGCGGGCGGAGACCTTGACGTCGCTCACGCGATCGCCGAGCAGGTCCTTGAGTTTCTTGAGCAGCGGTTCGGCGGCCTTGGCGGCCTCCTCCTGCTTCTTCTTGTCGGCCTCGTCCAGCGGCACTTCGCCCTTGGCCACGCTCCTGAGCTTCTTGCCGGCGTATTCGTTGAGGCTGCCGAGCATCCACTCGTCGATGCGGTCGGACATCAGCAGCACTTCGATGTCCTTGGCCTTGAACGCCTCGAGCTGCGGGCTGCCGGCGGCGGCGGCATGGCTGTCGGCGGTGATGTACCAGATGGTGTCCTGGCCGAGGCTCATGCGGCCGATGTAGTCGTCCAGGCTGGTGGTCTGCTTCGCACCCTCGCCCTTGGTGGAGGCGAAGCGCAGCAGCTTGGCGATGCGCTCGCGGTTGCTGGCGTCCTCGACGATGCCCTCTTTCAGCGTGTTGCCGAAGGCCTTGTAGAACGTGGCGAACTTCTCCGGCTCGTCCTTGGCGAGCTTCTCGATCAGGTCGAGCACGCGCTTGACGCAGGCGCCCTTGATCCGCTCGAGCTGGCGGTTCTGCTGCAGGATCTCGCGGCTGACGTTGAGCGGCAGGTCGTCGGCGTCGACCACGCCGCGCACGAAGCGCAGGTAGTTGGGGAGGAGTTCCTCGGCCGCGTCCATGATGAAGACGCGCTTGATGTAGAGCTTGAGGCCCTTGCGCTCGTCGCGCCCGCCCATCATCAGGTCGAACGGCGGCTGCGACGGCAGGTAGAGCAGCGTGGTGAAGCTCTGGCTGCCCTCGACGCGGTTGTGCGTCCAGGCCAGCGCGTCGTTGAAGTCGTGGCCGAGCGACTTGTAGAAGCTCTGGTAGTCCTCGTCGCTGATCTCGGCTTTCGGCTTGGTCCACAGGGCGCCGGCGTCGTTGACGGTTTCCCACTCGTCGCTGGGCTTGCCCTCCTTCTCGACCGGCATGCGGATCGGGAAGGCGACGTGGTCGGAGTACTTGCGGATCAGCGAGGCGAGCTGCCAGCGCTTGAGGAACTCGTCCTCGTCGGCCTTCAGGTGCAGGATCACGGTGGTGCCGCGCTCGGCGAGCTCGGCCGCCTCGAGCGAGTACTCGCCCTTGCCGTCGCTCTCCCACTTGACGCCCTCGCTGGCCGGCGCGCCGGCGCGGCGGGTGAGCACGGTGACCTTGTCGGCGACCACGAAGGCCGAATAAAAGCCCACGCCGAACTGGCCGATCAGGCGCGCGTCGGCCTTCTGTTCGCCGCTCATCGCTTCCAGGAAACGCCGTGTGCCCGAACTTGCGATCGTGCCGATGTTCGCCACCACCTCGTCGCGGCTCATGCCGATGCCGTTGTCGCGCACGGTGACGGTGCGCGCCTGCGCGTCGAAGCTCACGTCGATGTGCAGTTCGCCCTCGCCGGCCAGAAGGTCCGGCTGGGCGATCGACTCGAAGCGCAGCTTGTCGCAGGCGTCGGAGGCGTTGGAGATCAGCTCGCGCAGGAAGATCTCCTTGTGCGAGTAGAGCGAGTGGGTGACCAGGTGCAGGACCTGGGCGACTTCGGCTTCGAACTTGCGGGTTTCGGTGGTGGCGGTCATTGCGGTGGTACTTCCCTGAGTCACGAAAACGTTCGCCTCTCCCGTCGGAAGAGGCGTGCCCGGAAGGCGGCGAGGGGCGGCGGCCTGGCGCCGCCGGCACGATGGCCCCTCACCCCACCCCTCTCCCCGGCAGGGAGAGGGGCCAAAGATCAGGCGTGCGCGGGGACCGGCGCGTTCTGCAGCGCGGCGATGCGCTCGTCCAGCGGCGGGTGGCTGAGGAACAGGCGCTGCAGCCCGTGCGCCATGCTGCCGGAGATGCCGAACGCGGCCATCGCCTTGGGCAGCGTGCTGGCGCCGTGCTCGGCCTGCAGGCGACGCAGTGCCGAGATCATGGCACCGCGGCCGGCCAGCGTGGCGCCGGCGCGGTCGGCGCGGAACTCGCGCCAGCGCGAGAAGGCCGCCACGATCATCGAGGCGAACAGGCCGAACACCACCTGCAGCACCATCACCACGACGAAGTAGCCGAGGCCGTAGCCGCCGCGGTTATCGCGGCCGCCGGACAGCCAGCTGTCGACCAGGTTGCCGACCACGCGCGCGGCGAGGATCACCAGCGTGTTGAGCACGCCCTGGATCAGGGTCAGCGTGACCATGTCGCCGTTGGCGACGTGGCCGATCTCGTGGCCGAGCACAGCGGATACCTGCTCGCGGTCCATCTGCTGCAGCAGGCCGGAGCTGACGGCCACCAGCGAGCTGTTCCTGGTCATGCCGGTGGCGAAGGCGTTCATCTCCGGCGCGTCGTAGATGGCGACCTCGGGCATGCCGATGCCGGCGGCCTGGGCGTGGCGGCGCACGGTCTCGACCAGCCAGCGCTCGGTTTCGGTCTGCGGCTGCTCGATCACGCGGGCGCCGGTGGACATCTTGGCGATGGTCTTGGACATCGCCAGCGAGATGAACGCGCCGCCCATGCCGAACACGGCGGCGTAGACCAGCAGCCCGGTCATGCCGCCGTAGCCGTGGGCGGCGGCCCACTGGTCGATGCCGAACAGGCGGCAGACGATGCTCAGCAGCAGCAGGACGGCGATGTTGGTGGCGAGGAAAAGGACGATGCGACGCACGGCTGTCTCTTTGGCAGTCATGGGAAAGTGGCTCGCGCCACGGCCTGAGACTCGGGGCAGTCTGCAGGAGTTTCAAGAGGGTGCCGCGGCAGGGCGCCGCAGTTCAGCGCGCGGCTGCCGGCGGTGGCGCGGCGGTGAGCACGGCCAGGTCGGCAAGGCCGAACGCCTGTTCGATATGCGCGATGCGGGCCACCGCGTCCTCGAAGCCGTCGCGGCCGAACATGCGCCGCTCCAGCGCCTCGAACCGCTCGGACAGCTCGCCGTAGCGGGTGGCGCTCAACGTGCGCTTCCAGGCGGGGAACACGACCGTGTCCTCGATCGCCGCGTGGTGCTCGTACATGCGCACCATCCCGGCCAACACGGCGGCCAGCGGCGCCCGCGCGCTCTGGCCGACGCCGCCGCCGGCGCTGGTGGCGAGGATGTATCCGGTGATCTGCCTGCCGCGCCGGTGCTGCTCGGCCAGGATGCGGCAGGTGGCCGCCGCCGGCCCCCCGGCCGCTGCCACCGCCGGGAACACGTGCGGCTCCTCCAGGCTGCGCTCGTGGTAGTCCTCGCAGAAGCGGCGGAACAGCTCGGCCGTGCGGTGCAGGGCATCAACGGGGATCGCCTGCCCGCGCCGCAGCCGGTCGGCCGCCTCGGCGTAGACCAGCAGCGCCCGCCGCAGCACGCCGTGCTCGCGCATGAGGTCCTCGACGGCGAGCACCTCGGCGGACTTCCCTTCCGTCGCCAGCACGGCCAGCGGCGCGGCCAGGGCAAACCCGCCCACGGCAAGGGTTCCGGTCCCCACCCAGCGGCGCCGGGCAGGATCGGCCGGGGTGCCCGTACGCGGGGGATGGGCCGGCGGCCGCATGTCAGCGCCAGGCCGCTTCGCTGCGTTGCTCGAAGTGCTCGTAGGCCGTGATCAACCCGTCCAGCACCTCGGCGGAGGTCTCGAACAGCGCCTGCGCCTTGGGGTCGGACACCTTGCCCACGTCCTCGCGGACGTGATCCATGGCCTCGCGCAACATGCCCTTGGTCTTGCGGGTGTGCTCCCGCGGATCTCCGGAAGCCGAAGGGGTGGCGTTCATGGCGTCCTCCTGGCCGTGTAGGCCGGCCGGGTGTGGAAGGCCCGGGATGAAGGCCCGGATGCTCGCGCCAGCGCCGTGGCCGGCAGCTGAACCGCCTAGAATGCGCGCATGACCTATCGCGGCCGTTTCGCCCCCTCCCCCACCGGCCTGCTGCACTTCGGCTCGCTGGTGGCCGCGGTAGGCAGCTGGCTGTGTGCGCGGCGCGCGGGCGGGCAGTGGCTGCTGCGGGTGGAGGACATCGACCCGCCGCGCGAGGTGCCCGGTTCGGCCCAGGCGATCCTTGCCGCCCTGCCGGCGTTCGGATTGGTGGCCGACGAACCACCGCTGTTCCAGTCGCGGCGGCGTGCGGCCTACGACGAGGCGTTCGAGCACCTGCGCGCAGCGGACCGTGTCTTCCCCTGCTGGTGCAGCCGTACCCAACTGGCCGAGGCGGGCGGCATCCACCGCGGCGGCCACTGCATCGCCGCTCCCGATCCGCGACGCCCGCCCGCCTGGCGCTTGCGCATGCCGGACACCGTCGTGGCCTTCGACGATGCGTTGCAGGGGCCGCAGCGGCAGAACCTGGGGGAGGAGGCCGGCGACGTCGTTGTCCGCCGGGTGGAGGGCTACTACGCCTACCAGCTCGCCTGCGTGGTGGACGATGCCTTCCAGGGCATCACCGAGGTGGTGCGCGGCACCGACCTGCTGGACTCCACGCCACGGCAGATCTGGCTGCAACGCTGCCTGGGCCTGCCCACGCCCGCGTACCGCCACCTGCCGCTGGCACTCGATGCGCAGGGACACAAGCTGTCCAAGTCCGAGCGGGCCCATCCGGTCGATCCGGCCGACCCGCTGCCGGCGCTGCGCCGCGCGCTGGCGTTCCTGGACGTCCAGACGTCTGCGGTCGCAGCAAGTCCGCAGGCCGTACTCGACAGCGCGCTGGAGCGTTTCGACCCGGCCCGCCTGCCGCGGCTGGCCGCCCGCGAGGCCTGAGTCCACCACCGTGCCGGCTGGCGCATGCCGCGCGGCCTGCGCTACGGAAGTTGTCAGGAAGTTGCGGTATACATGCAGGCACGCACCCGCGCCTCCTCGAACGGAACCCCAGCCATGAATCCACGCACCGCACTGGTCACCGGCGGCACCGGCGGCATCGGCACCGCCATCGTGCGCAACCTGGCGCGCCAGGGCCACCGGGTGGCCACCAACTACCGCGATGCCGCCAAGGCGGAAGCCTGGCGCGCGGCGATGGCGGCCGAGGGCATCGAGGTGTGCATGGTGCCGGGCGACGTCGCCGACCCGGCGTCATCCGAAGCCATGGTGCGCGCGGTCGAGCGCGAGTGCGGCCCGGTCGAGATCCTGGTCAACAACGCCGGTATCACCCGCGATACCACCTTCCACAAGATGAACTACCAGCAGTGGACCGAGGTTGTGAACACCAACCTCAACGCCTGCTTCAACGTCACCCGCCCGGTGATCGAGGGCATGCGCACGCGCCGCTGGGGGCGGATCGTGCAGATCAGCTCGATCAACGGCCAGAAAGGCCAGTACGGCCAGGCCAACTACGCCGCCGCCAAGGCCGGCATGCACGGCTTCACCATCTCCCTGGCGCAGGAAAACGCCAAGTTCGGCATCACCGTGAACACCGTCTCGCCCGGCTACGTGGCCACCGACATGGTGATGGCGGTGCCCGAGGAAGTCCGCGAGAAGATCGTCGCGCAGATCCCGGTCGGGCGACTGGGCAAGCCCGAGGAGATCGCGCATGCGGTGGCCTTCTTCACCACCGACGAAGCGAGCTGGATCACCGGCGCGAACCTGGCGATCAACGGCGGGCATTACATGGGGTGGTAGTGCCGCCCCGCCGCGGGAGCTACCTCGCGGGAATTTCGCAAGGAACCCGCTTTCGACCCGGCCTCCTCGCGAGCCCGGCCCGTCACCTCGGTCCTCTCCCCGGCGGGGAAAGGAACCCATGGCGACCGGCGTCATTTCTCCAGCAGCTTCTCCAGCACCTTGCCCACCGCCGCGAAGGCGAACGCACCGGTGACGTGGGTGGCCGCACCCAGCCCGCCGCCGCAGGCGAGGTTGAGCGAGTCGCCACCGGGCGGGCGCAGCCCGCAGACGCTGCCGTCGGGTTGTGGATACTGCACGTTCTGCAGCGAGTAGACCGCCGAGACCCCGAAGTAGCGGTCGGGGTTGCGTGGGAAGCCGAAGTCCTGCCTAAGCTTCTTGCGGACCAGGCTGAACATCGCATCGTGCTCGGTGCGCGAGAGGTCGCGCACGCGGATCTGGGTCGGGTCGGTGCGCCCACCGGCGGAGCCGACGGTGACCATCGGCAGCTTGCGCCGGCGGCACCAGGCGATCGCCTCCAGCTTCACGCGGAAGGCGTCGCAGGCGTCCAGCACCACGTCGTAGCCGCGATCGAGCAGTTCGTCCAGCGTGGCGGTGGTGAGGAAGCGCTCGATCGCCTCCAGCCGGATGCGCGGATTGATCGCGTGCGCGCGTTCGGCCATCACGCCGACCTTGGGCTTGCCCCACTGCCCGTCCAGCGCGTGCAGCTGGCGGTTGGTGTTGGACAGGCACACCTCGTCGGCATCGATCAGCGTCAACCGGCCCACGCCGCTGCGCGCCAGCGCCTCGACCGCCCAGGAGCCGACGCCACCGATGCCGATCACGCACACGTGCGCGTTCATCAGCCGCTCGATCGTGCCGCGCCCGTACAGGCGCTCGACGCCTTCGAAGCGCTCGACCGGATAGTGCGGCCCGCTCATGCGGCCCTCTTGCGTTCGGGATGGATGCTGTCTGCCATCACGCCCGTTTCCTACGCGAAAAAAGGCCATTTTACGGCTACGAAAGGCGCCGGGGCTTCGGTATTCTGGCCTTTCCATCCTGCAAGGGCGCGTCCATGAATGCACGTTCGGCACTCCTGATCCTGCTCGGTCTGGTCATCGGCGTCCTCGGCACCGTGTTCGCCATGAAGGCGCTGGGCGATCGCAACCCCATGCCGCACGCCGTGATGACCGTGATGGGCCACCACATGGGCACGCTCGGCCAGGCGGTGAAGGCCAGGCAGTGCGACGCGGCGCAGGCCAACGAGCACCTGTTGCGGCTGCAGTCGACCGCCTCCGATATCGTCGAGGCCTTCCCCGGCGCCGAGCAGGATTTCGTCGATCACGCCGGCCGCCTGCGCACGGCGCTGCAGGATGCGGTCCAGGCCCATCCCACCGACTGCCCGTCGCTGGCCAAGGCGATCAAGCCGGTCGGCGAAGCATGCGACTCCTGCCACCAGCAGTACCGCTGACCCTTACCACCAAGGCAGGAGCCGAACCGATGCCAGGGACCAGGACCGTGCCGCCCCGGGGCTGGGCGCGCTGGCGCCGGCTGCGCCGGCGGCTGGACAACGCGATGTTCACCCGCGCCCGCTACTCGCAGCCGATGATGCCGGTGATGTGCCTGCTCGGCTGCCTGTTCATGCCGCTGTACTGGTACATCTGGACCTACCTGCTGCCGCAGCCCTACAGCAACCTGGGCCTGCACCTGGCCGGCAGCGCGGTGCTGCTGCCGCTGGCGCTGCAACGCTGGTGGCCGCGCCGTTGCCGACCGTGGCTGCCGGTCTACTGGTACGCCGTGATCACCTACGTGCTGCCGTTCTTCTTCGGCTACCTGATGCTGCGCAACGGCAGTTCGATCGGCTGGATGGCCGTGCACCAGTTCGCGCTGTTCATCACCATGATGCTGTTCGACCTGGCGAGCTTCGCGCTGATCTTCAGCCTCGGCACCGCGGCCGCCGCACTGGCCTTCCAGCTCGGCCCCCACGCGGGCTGGCCGACGCACGCCCTGCTGCAATACGCCCCGGTGCTCGCGCTCACGCTGGTGCTGGGGCCGCTGGCGAGCCTGTCGCAGAAGTTCGCCGACCAGGCCAAGGTGAACGCGCTGATCGGGGCCTCCAACAACATCGCGCACGAGCTGCGCACGCCGCTGGGCTCGCTGCAGCTGGCCGGCCGGGCGATCGGCCGCTACCTGCCCCACCTGCTGGAGAGCCATCGGCTGGCCGAGCAGGCCGGGCTGCCGGTGGCGGAACTGCGCGGCCCGCACGTGCAGGCGCTGCGGCGTGGCATCGACGTGATCGAGCACGAGGTCAGCCACGCGCACACCGTGATCGACATGCTGCTGATGGCCGCCAGGCCGATGGGCAAGCTGCAGCTGGAGCCGCTGCACGTTCGCGCCTGCGTGGCGCAGGCGCTGGCCCGCTATCCGTACGCCTCGCGCGCCGAGCGCGAACGGGTGCACCTGTCGCCGGGCCCGGACTTCGTGCTGCGGGGCTCGGAGACGCTGCTGACCCACGTGCTGTTCAACCTGCTGCGCAACGCGCTGTTCCACACCGGGCGCGCCGGCAAGGGGGAGATCCGGGTGAGCCTGGAGACCGGCGCCGACGGCCACTACCTGCGCGTGCACGACACCGGACCCGGCATACCTCCCGACGTGCTGCCGCGCATCTTCAACCGCTTCTATTCGTACGCGGAAGGCGGCACCGGAACGGGGCTGGGCATCGGCCTGGCCTTCTCGCAGAGCGCGGTCGAGCGCATGGGCGGCAGGATCAGCTGCCACTCGCGCTGGGGCGAGTACACCGAATTCGTGGTCAGGTTTCCCGCGCGCGCCGGCGTGCCATCCGGACAGGGACTTCCCGCATGAGCATCGATTTCCACGGCGACATCCTGCCGTTCCAGTTCCCCACCACCACGCTGCTGGTGGACGACCACGAGAAGTACCTCGACAGCGTGCCGCTGCTGCTGGATCCCTCGCTGCGCCTGCGCAGCTACAGCTCGCCGCGGCAGGCGCTGGCCGAACTCGGCAGCCACGGCATCCGTGCGGTGCCGGGCGGCGGCTGGATGTACCACTGGAAGGACCGCTCCTCGCAGACGCGCGAGCTGGTGGCGCTGGACATCGACTCGATCCACCGCGTGATGTACGACCCCGAGCGCTTCGCCGAGGTGTCGGTGGTGGTGGTGGACCTGACCATGCCGGAGATGGACGGCATCGCGTTCTGCCGCGAGCTGGCCAACCCGCACATCGGCAAGATCCTGCTCACCGGCACGGCCGACGACTGCACCGCGATCGAGGCCTTCAACGCCGGCGTGATCGACCGCTTCATCCGCAAGAGCGACCCGCAGGCGATGGACAAGCTGCAGCAGGGCATCCGTGCGCTGCAGCGGCGCTACTTCGAGCGCGTCGGCGCGTTCGTGGCCGAAGCGCTGGCGCTGGGCAGCGTGCGTTTCCTGCGCGATCGCGCGTTCCAGCAGGCCTTCCGCGAGCTGGTCGGCGACTTCCCCGCGGTCGAGTGCTACCTGCACGTGAACCCCACCGGCCTGCTGCTGCTGGACGAATACGGCCACGGCCGCTTCGTGCTGGTGCAGACCGACGAGGACCTGCGCGCGCAGTACGAGATCGCCAGCGACCTC
Organism: Fulvimonas yonginensis; assembly: GCF_037137055.1. Lineage (NCBI taxonomy): Bacteria > Pseudomonadati > Pseudomonadota > Gammaproteobacteria > Lysobacterales > Rhodanobacteraceae > Fulvimonas > Fulvimonas yonginensis. The sequence continues at coordinate 462,979 of NZ_JBBBNY010000002.1, read as the reverse complement.
GGAGCGCCCACGGCCCTGCTCGACGCGCTGCGCGAGGGCGACCGCCTGCCGTGGTTCGGCGAGGGCGATGGCTACTACCGCGAAGGCATCCGCCATCCCGAAGCCCTGCTGCATCCGGCCGTCACCGTGCGCGGGGAGCACTGGTACCACTGCGCGCTGATCGAGGACGTCGGCCGCTTCCAGCTGGGCAAGCTGCGCTCCTACCGCAACTGGCTGAGCGAGCAGGACGGCCAGGCGCTCGGCGCCGCCTGAGGCGCTACATGCGCAGCCGGCCGCGCAGGATCTGCCAGTACATCACCCAGTCGCCGGCCAGGCTGTAGAGCGGGTGGCGGAAGGTGGCCGGACGGTTCTTCTCGAAGGCGAAGTGCCCGATCCAGGCGAAGCCGTAGCCGGCCACTGGCGCCAGCCACAACCAGCGCGCCTCGCGCGTGGCGATCGCCGCCGCCACGACCAGCAGCACCAGCGTGCTGCCGGCGAAGTGCAGGCGCCGGCACACGGGGTCGCGGTGCTCGCTCAGGTAGAACGGGTAGAACTCGCGGAAGCTGGCGAAGCGTGACATGCGAGCTGGCTCCGGAACGTCACCTGCGCCAGCGTGCGCTCGTCCGCCGTTGCGGTAAAGCCCTCACCCGCCGGGAGAGCGGCGGGAGACGGTCCGGCGCCACCGCAACGCTTCGCTCCGCCCACCCTAACCCGCCTGCCGGCACCTCTCGCGAAAGGCGAAGGTGCCGTACTCGTACGCTCTCCCTCCCAGCCGGCGCAGGGCGCGTATGTGTCGAGGGCGGTCAGCGTTCCGGCAGCGGAATGAACTCCTCCTCGTCGCCCGGCACCAGGCCGAAGCGCCCGGCCTTCCAGTCGGCCTTGGCCTGCTCGATGCGCTCGCGTGAGCTGGCCACGAAGTTCCACCACAGGTGGCGCTCGCCATCCAGGGGCGCGCCGCCGAACAGCATCAGACGCGTGGCGCCGCGGGCGCGCAGCGGCGCGGCCTCCGCCCCGGCCTGCACCGCCATGCGGTCGGCACCGACCACGAGCTCGCCCCACGCCAGTTCGCCCTCGACCACGTAGACGCCCCGCTCGGTGTGGCCCTGCGGCCATTCCAGCTGCGCCCCGTCGGCCAGCTGCGCCTCGAGCAGGAACATCGGCGCGAACACCTTCACCGGCGAACGCTCGCCGTAGGCGGCGCCGGCGATCAGCGACAGCTCGGCGCCCTCGCGGCGGATACGCGGCAGCGCATCGGCATCGTGGTGGTGGAACTCCGGCGGGACCTCCGCGTCCGCGCGCGGCAATGCCACCCAGAGCTGGATGCCGTGCAGGCGCTGGCCGTCGCGACGCGGCTGCGGCGGCGTGCGCTCGGAATGCACGATGCCGCGGCCGGCGGTCATCCAGTTGACTTCGCCCGGGCGGATGTCGGCCAGGCTGCCGAGGCTGTCGCGATGCCGGATCGAGCCTTCGAACAGCCAGGTGATCGTGGCCAGGCCGATGTGCGGATGCGGCCGCACGTCCATGCCCTTGCCCGGCGCGAAGTCCGCCGGGCCCATGTGGTCGAAGAACACGAACGGCCCGACGTGGCGCGCCAGCAGTGCGGGCAGCAGCCGACGCACGGTGAAGCCGTCGCCCAGGTCGTGCCGGCGGCCTTCGATGAGTTGCGGGGTGGGGTCCATGAGGTGCTCCGTCGGCCGCCTACCAGGCGCGCTGGTACTGTACCGGCGCTTGCAGCGACGCGTGCAGCTCCTGTGCCGCGCGGCGCGGGAAATAGGGATCGCGCAGGCTCTCGCGCGCGATCAGCACCAGGTCCGCCTCGCCCCTGGCGACGATCGATGCGGCCTGCGCCGCGTCGGTGATCAGGCCGACCGCGCCGGTGGCGATGCCCGCTTCGGCGCGGATGCGCGCGGCGAACGGGACCTGGTAGCCCGGCCCGACCGGAATCTTCACGTGCGGTACCAAGCCGCCGCTGGAGACATCGATCAGCTCCACCCCCAGCGGGGCGACTTCGCACGCCAGGCGCACGCTGTCGTCCAGGGTCCAGCCACCCTCGGCCCAGTCCGTCGCCGAGACGCGCAGCCACACCGGCAGCTCGGCGGGCCACACCTCGCGCACGGCGCCGAGCACCTCGCGCACCAGCCGCGTGCGGTTCTCGAAGCTGCCGCCGTAGGCGTCCTCGCGATGGTTGCTGAGCGGCGAAAGGAACTGGTGCAGCAGGTAGCCATGCGCGGCATGCACCTCGACCAGCTGGAAGCCGGCGGCGAGCGCCCGCTGCGCAGCCGTGCGGAAGTCGTCCACCACCTTGCGCAGGCCGGCCGCGTCGAGCGCCTGCGGCGTGTGCCAGTCCCGGTCGAACGGGATCGCCGAGGGCGCCACCGTGACCCAGTCGCCCTGCCCGGCCGGCAGCGGGCCGCCGCCTTCCCATGGACGGCGCGCGCTCGCCTTGCGCCCGGCGTGCGCGAGCTGCACGCCGGCGACCGCGTGCTGGCGGCGGATGAACGAGGTGATCGGCTTCCAGGCCTCCACCTGGGCGTCGTTCCACAGGCCGGTGTCGCCCGGCGAGATGCGCCCTTCCGCCGAAACCGCGGTAGCCTCGGCCACGACCGCGGCCGCCCCGCCTACCGCGCGGCTGCCCAGATGCACCAGGTGCCAGTGGTCGGGCAGGCCGTCGGTGGCCGAGTACTGGCACATCGGCGCGACGACGATGCGGTTGCGCAACGTCAGGCTGCGCTGCGCGAACGGGGTGAACAATTCCATGCGGAGCCTTCTCGGGACAAACCCCTCACATGCCGCCGCGCGTGGCCCGCTTCAAGAGCAAGGGGGACGAGCGTGGCGGCGGGAGCATCGACCGCCCGCCTCGGCTAGGTCTCGGGCAGCCACGCGGCGATGCGCTCGGCGACCGGCGCGGGCGCCGTCATCCAGCCGAAGTGGTCCGCGCGCCGGTGCAGATCCCGCGCATCCAGCACCTGGCGGGTGACGCGCGCACGCGGCAGCTTGCCCAGCAGCCATTCCAGCGAGGCGGCCGGGCCGAGCCAGTCGTCATGCAGCCGCAACGCGAGCACCGGCCCAGTGTAGGCCGCCATCGCCGGCTCCAGGTCGCCGAGACCTTCGGCGGCGTAGCGGCCGCTGCGGCCGCTGCGCGCCCAGTCGGCGATCACGCCGCGTGCCTCGCGGCCGCCGAAGCCTATCCGGCGTCCGGGAAAATGGCCGCACAAGGCGGCGAGCCAGGGCGCCGCCCGGTAGGCCGCGCGGATCAGCCACGGCAGGCGGAAGTTGCGCCAGTACGGCGCGCCGCTGGCGACCAGCGCGAGGCCACGCACCGTGGCCGGATGCAGTCCGGCATGGAGGCAGGCCAACTGCCCGCCGAGGCTGTGCCCGCCCAGCCAGGTGGCGGCACCGGGCCAGGCCTCGCAGGCCGCCGCCGTGCCGGCAGGCAGGTCATCCAGCAGGAGCGTGCGGTAGTTCCAGTCGACCTCGCGCGAGGCGCGGCGGTCGCTGGAACCGACGCCGCGCCATTCGTGCAGCGCCACCGCGATGCCGCGGGCGGCCAGCGCCTCGGCCAGCGGCAGGTATGTCCTTGCCGGCACGCCCATCGCGGGCAGCCAGTACAGGAGCACCCGCGCCTGCGGCCGGCCGACCAGCAGCAGTTCGCAGGACGCGCCGTCGGCTGATCGCACGCGCGCGGTGCGCGGCGCGACCAGGGCCTGGGGGCTGGAAGTGGCGTCCATCGGTTTCTCCGGGGTCGCCTGAGGCTACCGCGTCCGCCGTGGCGAAAAAAAAGGCCGGCTTGCGCCGGCCTCGAGCATGCATCGGGTCCCCTCAGGCGGGTGCGACTTCGTCAGCCTGCAGGCCCTTCTGGCCCTGCACCACCTTGAAGCTGACCTTCTGGCCTTCCTTCAGGCTCTTGAACCCCGTGCCGCTGATGGCGCGGAAATGCACGAAGACGTCGGGGCCACTCTCCCGGCTGATGAAGCCAAAGCCCTTGGCGTCGTTGAACCACTTGACGGTGCCAATTTCACGATCCGACATGACTCACTCCGTTCTGCACGATGCTGAGACAAGCCGGCCTCCCCTTTGGCCGACGACTTACTGGGCATGCAGGGAGCGGGTGGAGCGGGAGCGATGGGCATCGCGTCCCGGGGCACGCACGTGGACCGAGCAAACACAGTGGCTCAAGCATAGCGGAAATCGCGCGCTTGCAAGCAATGCCGGAAGTCCGGGCGCCGGGCACAAAAAAAAGCCGGGCATCGCTGCCCGGCTTTCCGGCATGGGTGTGACCCGTGCTCAGGCGGCCATGACTTCGTCGGCCTGCAGGCCCTTCTGGCCCTGCACCACCTTGAAGCTGACCTTCTGGCCTTCCTGCAGGCTCTTGAAGCCCGTGCCGCTGATGGCACGGAAATGCACGAAGACGTCCGGGCCGTTGTCCCGGCTGATGAAGCCGAAGCCCTTGGCGTCGTTGAACCACTTGACGGTACCGATCTGACGATCAGACATGAAACACTCCGTAGGATTTACAAAAGAGACTCGACCACCGCGAAAAAGCGGGGCCGACTTACTGGTGTGCAAGGAAAACCCTAGGGGTGAATCGATGAGGCGGATCGTGATCAGCTGCATCGGGTCACAAGACTCTGGTGACCCCGGCAAACACAGTGGGCCCATCATAGCCGGTACGGGCGGCCGGTGCGACAGCCCAGGCTGAACGGACGGACTTACCGCGCATTTCAGATTTCCTTCACGGCCGCATTTGTCTAGTGTCCGGCCAACGGCCCAGCGCCGACCACCCGTCGCCCGAGGAGCTACCAGCCATGCAGTCCGTCCTCCCGCGCCTCATCTGCGTCTCTCTCGGCCTCGCCCTGCTGCTGGCCGGATGCACCCGGCACGCGACCCGCCCGGAGGCTCCCGGCGGCCAGCCGCCCGCCGCGTCCGGAGCCGCCCCGACCCAGGCGCCGACGGGTACGACCGGCCAGGCACCGCATACCGGCCGTTCCGCCACCGGCAAGGCGCCCGCGCAGGCGGCGGCGTTGCCCGACAGCACGGGCATCCCGGCCTGCGACAGCTACCTCGCCAGCTATGTGGCCTGCCATCGCGCCGCAGCCATCTACAAGCCGGACGAGATCCAGGGGCGTTACGAGGCGATGCGCACCAGTCTGCTGCGCGACTCGCAGGATCCGCAGATCCGGCCGCAACTGGCCGCCCGCTGCAATTCGCTGGCCAGCCAGCTGCGCCAGGCCCTGCACGGCAAGTCGTGCGAGGGTGGCGCGCCGGCGCCGAGCGGCACCACGCCCTGACGCCTGGCCCTACGCCTGGTCGGCCTTCCAGTGCGCGCGCAGTGCGCGCGCCAGGCCGGCCGGTTCGCTGCGTTCCAGCCGCACTGCCGGGGTGCCGTGCCAGCGCGCGGTGCGGGCCACCGCTTCGGCCACCTCGGCGAGCAGGCGCGGCGTGGCCTTGCAGTGCGGCTCCAGGAACAGCGCCTTCACCTCGAACACGCCCTCGGCGCGGTGCGCCTTGGCGTCGAGCCGACCCACCAGTGCGCCCCGGTGCAGGATGGGCAGCACGTAATAGCCGTAGCGTCGCCGGGGGGCCGGCGTGTAGCACTCGATCGTGTATTCGAAGCCGAACATGCCCAGCGCGCGGGCGCGATCCCACACCAGCGGGTCGAACGGCGACAGCAGCGCCGTATGGGTGGCGCGCAGCGTGCCGGCGCGTGCCTGGTCCAGCAACGGGGCAAGATCGGCATGCACGTAACCGGGCGCGTCCCAGCCGCGCACGGGCACCCGCAGCAACTCGCCGTCCGCGACCAGCGGCGCCAGCTCGGCCTCGTCGACCGCGGGCCGCAGCCGGTAGTAGTCGGCGATCCAGCGCGCCTGGGTGATGCCGAGCGCGCGCACGGTATCCGCCACGAAACGACGGCGCAGTTCGGGCGGCGTGGCCCGGCTGGGCGCATACGGCGGCTGCAACCGGGCCAGCACGCGGTCGGCCAGGTCGTACACGCGCTGGAAGCGCTCGCGATGGCTCACCATCAGATCGCCCAAGGCGAACAGCGCCTCCAGCCAGCGCTTTTCCGGCTTCCATTCCCACCAGCCGCTGGCTCCGCGGTCGGCCCGCGGGAAGTCGGCCGCACGGACCGGCCCCTGCCTGCGGATGCGCTCGAGCAGGCCATCCATCTCGGCCCGGTGTTCGCGGTGCATGCGCTCGGCGTGGCGCTGCGCCCAATGCGCGCCGCGCTCGCGCCAGGCGCGATGCAGCGGCAGGTCGGCGGACGGCACGAAACACGCTTCGTGGGCCCAGCACTCGGCGATGCGACCCTGCGCCAGCGCCTGGTCGAGCCAATCCGGCTGGTAGTCGCCCAGGCGGGCGTGCAGTACCAGGTACGGGCTGCGTGCCACCACGTGGATGGAATCGATCTGCAGCAGGCGCATGCGCTCGATCGCGGCGACCACGTCGGCCGGCCGCGCACGAGCGCGCGGCGGGCGCAGCAGACCCTGGGCGGCCAGATGCAGGCGCCGGGCCTGGACCAGGCTCAACGGGACCGGGGCGGATGAAGCAGGCGGCAACGCGGGAGCGGGTTTCACGGAACCCTGATACGCAACGTGAGGCGGCATTTACAAACCGTTTGCTAGCGTGGCTGGCAGCGCGGCGAGCCCATCGATTGCCTGAGTCGCGCCCCTGCATTCTTGCACGGAGTATCGATGATGAAATCGCGCAAGCCGCTCTTGTCCGCCCTGGCCGCCGGCACGCTGCTGTTTTGCGGCGCGACCCTGGCGCAGAACCAGCCGGTGCCGCCGGCGCCGCCCTCCAACCCGACCGACACGCCGCCCCCGGCGCCACCGACCACGCCGATGCCTCCGCCGCCGCCGGGCTCGCCGCAGTCGAACATGCCCCCCACGCCACCACCGCCACCGAACCCGGCGGACACGCCCCCGGCGCCGCCCGGCAGTTCGGGCATGCCGGGCACCATGCCGCCGCCGGCCTCCAGCGCGCCGCCCTCCGGCCAGCCGATGGACAACGGCATGAACGGCAATCCGGGCATGGATCACGGCATGAACGGCAGCCCCGGCATGGACAGCGGCATGAGCGGCAACGGCGAAGGCAACGCCCACGTGGAGTTCAGGTCCTCGATGCCACCCGCGCCCCCGGCCGGCCCGGCACCCGATTTCAGCCAGCTGGCCAACGGCAAGAAGTCGATCACCATGCAGGAAGCGGCAAGCTATCCGCCGCTGGCCAATGATTTCGACTATGCCGACCGCAACCGCGATGGCCGCATCTCGCAGCGCGAATACGACCGCTGGAAATCGCACTGAGACACCTCAGGGACACTCCCCTCGCCGGCCGCCCGTGGCCGGCTTTTTTTTAGGTCCGGTTGCCGAACCGCTCGCTACACTGGCTGCTTTGCCCCCAGGAGCCCTTGCCGATGAAGCGCCCTTCCGCCGCGACGATCGCGCTGCTCGGTGGTCTGTGGGCCTGCGCCGCGCATGCGCAGAACCCGGACCCGATGGACATCCGCGCCTGCACCGCCATCGAGAGCGACGCCCAGCGCCTGGCCTGCTACGACCACGCCACCGGCCGCGTCAACCTGACGGTGGCGAAGAAGAAGCTCGAGGAACAGCCGCCCCGATCACAGATGTTCAGCCTCGACAGCGGCTCGCAGGACGATGCCACCGCGGAAAACCCCGAGGTGGCCGCCCCCCTGTCGCTGCTGGACAGCCGCTGGGAGCTCTCGCCGGAAGCCAAGCTCGGCACCAACAACCTGCGCGGCTACAAGCCGGTGTTCCTGATGCCGGTGTTCGCCACCAGCAACCAGAACGAGCGGCCGCAGAGTCCCAACCCGCTCAACACGGTGAGCACGCCGCAACAGCTGCAGAACGCCGAGGCAAAGTTCCAGCTGAGCCTGAAGACCAAGATCTGGCAGGGCGTGTTCGGCGACGCCGGCGACCTCTGGCTGGGCTACACCCAGTCCTCGCGCTGGCAGGTCTACAACAGCCACATCTCGCGCCCGTTCCGTGAAACCGACTACGAGCCCGAGGCGATGCTGGTGTTCGACACCCACTACCAGGTGCTGGGTTGGGACGGACGCCTGCTGGGCATCGGCTTCAACCACCAGTCCAACGGGCGCTCCAATCCGCTATCGCGCAGCTGGAACCGCGTCGTCGCCGACGTCGGGTTCGAGCGCGGCGACTGGACGGTGATGCTGCGCCCGTGGTGGCGCATCCCCGAAGGAGGGACCGACGACAACAATCCCGACATCAGCGACTACATGGGCCGCGGCGAGATGCAGCTCGTGCGCGAGTGGAACGGCCACGAATTCGGCCTGCTGCTGCGCCATTCCTTCCGCGGTGGCAGCCGCAGCCACGGCGCGGCGCAGTTCACCTGGAGCTTTCCGCTCGCCGGCAACCTGCGCGGCTACACCGAGCTGTTCAAGGGCTATGGCGAGAGCCTGATCGACTACAACCACAACGCCACCTACCTCGGCGTGGGCGTGTCGCTGCTGGATTGGTACTGAGGCCCGGCGCGGGCGCTGCCGCGCCCTCGCTACGAGACAGGGAAGGCTTCGCTTCCCGCCGGCGTGAAGGCCGGAGCGGGGAGGTCCCCCACTCCGGACACGCCGGTCAGTGATGCCCGCCCGGCCCGTGCACGTGCCCGTGCGCCATCTCCTCGGCGCTGGCGGCACGCACGTCGGTCACTTCCACGTTGAAGTGCAGCGTCTGCCCGGCGAGCGGATGGTTGCCGTCGATCTGCACCTTGTCGTCGTCCACGCGCACCACGGTGACGTTCACCACGCCCTGCGGGCCTCGCCCCTGGAACTGCATGCCCGGCTGGATGTCGGCCACGCCCTGGAACGCCTCGCGCGGCACTTCCTGCATCAGCTCGGGATGGCGCGGGCCGTAGCCCTCCTCGGGAGCCACGTCCACCTTGAACTGGTCGCCCGCCTGGCGGCCGGTCATGACCTTTTCCAGGCCCGGCACGATCTGGCCGCTGCCGTGCAGGTAGGACAGCGGCTCACGCCCCTCGGAACTGTCGATGACCCGACCCTCGTCGTCGGTCAGCGTGTAGTGGAAGGAGGCGACGGTGTTGTCTGCGATCTGCATGGGGTTCTCGCTGGCGGTGAATGGGCCAGCTTAGCAGGTCGGCGTGGATGGGCCGTCACACCGGCCTGTGCGGCAAGGGCTGCGATACTGCGGGCATGAAACGCCATCGCCTGCTCGCCCTGCTCGCGCTCGCCCTGCCGCCGTTGCATGCCGCGGCGATGGACCTGGCCACCACGCGCGCGACAATCGACGCCTACATCGCGCAGCCACGCTTCGCCGCTGCACGCTGGGGCATCGCGGTGGTTTCGCTGGACAGCGGCCGCACGCTCTACGCGCACGACGCCGACAAGCTGTTCCAGCCCGCCTCCACCGCCAAGCTCTACACCGCGGCCCTGGTGCTGCAGACGCTGGATGCCGGCTACCGCATTCCCACCCGCGTGCTTGGTGCGCCTCCGGGGCGATGGGGACGGGTGGACGGTCCGCTGGTGCTCTACGGCATGGGCGATCCCTCGCTGGGAGCGATCCCGGCTACCGCCGACTGGGCCGATGCGCTCGCCGGCCAGCTCGCCGCTCGCGGTGTACGCCGCGTCGACGGCGACCTGGTGGCCGATGCCGGCTATTTCGTCGGCCCCGCGATCGGCGACGGCTGGGAGTCGTCCGACCTGCTGAGCGGATTCGCCGCACCGGCCTCGGCGCTGGGCGTGGATGAGAACCAGTGGCGCTTGACCGTGACACCTGCGGCGCATGCGGGCGAGCCGGCACGGCTCGCATCCGATCCGCTACCGGCCATGCACGTGGACAACCGGCTGCTCACCGCGGCGGCCGGCAGCAGCGACGATGTCAACCTGTACCGCGCGGCCGGCAGCGACACGCTGCACGCATTCGGCACGATCGCCGCGGGATCGCCCGCGCGCCGCTTCCGGCTGGCCATGGCCGACCCGGCACGGGTGGCCGGCGCCCAGTTGCTGCAGGCCCTGCGGCGTCGCGGCATCCGGGTCGACGGCGAACTGCGGGTGACGCGTTGGCCACAACCGCCGCCCGCCCTGCCGGCTGAGGCCGGCGTGCTGGCCGAGGTGCGCTCGCCGCCGCTGGCGACGCTGTTGCGCGAGGGCCTCAAGCGCTCGCAGAACCTGTACCTGCAGAACCTGCTGCAACTGGCCGGCACGCGGGCGCGCGCCGAGGCCTCGACCGGTTCCGCGCCCGCCGGCTTCCGCAGCGCCGAGGACTGGGGCCTGCACGCCTTGCGGCGGCTGCTGGAGCGTATCGGCATCGCGCCGTCGGCGGCCCTGCTCGGCGAGGGTACGGGCCTGTCTCGGCGCGACCTCACCACGCCGAACGCGCTGGCGCGCCTGCTGGCGTTCCTGGCCGCGGACGCACGCAACGTGCAGGACATGCTGCCGGTGGCCGGCGTCGACGGCACGCTCGCCTCGCGCATGCGGGGCACGCCGGCGGCCGGCAACGTGCACGCCAAGACCGGCAGCATGACCTATGTGAGCGGCCTGGCCGGCTACGTCACCAGCGCCACCGGCGAGCACCTGGCCTTCGTGATCCTGCTCAACGACTACGCCCCACCCACGGGGAGGTCGGCCAGTGCGGAGGTCGACGCGATCGCCATCCGGCTTGCCGAACTCGACCAGCGCAGCTGACGGACGCCCTGTAGGGGCCTCGTCACGCACCCAGGCGTGCGGCGATGTCCCGGCCGATCTTCTCCGGCGTGTCGGTGGGCGCGTAGCGCTTGACCACCTGGCCTTCCGGGCCGACCAGGAATTTGGTGAAGTTCCACTTGATCGCCTCGCTGCCGAGCACGCCCCTGGCCTGGCCCTTCAGCCAGCGGTAGAGCGGATGGGCGTCGGCGCCGTTGACCTCGACCTTGGCGAACAGCGGGAAGCTCACGTCGTAGTTCAGGCTGCAGAACTCCCGGATCTCCGCCTCGCTGCCCGGCTCCTGGTGGCCGAACTGGTCGCAGGGGAAGCCCAGCACGGCAAGCCCCCGTTCGCGCCACGCGCGCCACAGCGCTTCCAGCCCCTCGTACTGCGAGGTGAAGCCGCAGCGCGAGGCCACGTTGACGATCAGCAGCCAGCGCCCGCGCCACTCGGCCAGGGATCGCTCGCGGCCGTCGATGTCGGTGGCGGAGAAATCGTAGACGCTGTTCATGCACAGGCTCCCGTAGCGTGGCCGCAGTCTACGCTCGCACGGCCATAAGCACATGAGCGAAGGTCATTTCCCGCCGCGTGGCCAGGAGGCGATGCTGCCGTGATGCACCTGATCGTTTCGGCCCTGATCGCACTCGCCACGCTCGTGCTGCTGGCCTGCGCCGCCTGCCGCGAGGCGCCACGCCGGCGGCCGGCACGCCCCCGCCCCCGCGACACGTACCCTTAGCCCCACCCCGGCGGCCGGCGACGATTCACGCCTCCGGCGGGATGTCGAACACCTGCCGCAGATAGGCCACGTAGGCGGGGTCGTCGCACATGTTCTTGCCGGGCGAGTCGCTCAGCTTCGCCACCGGCTGGCCGTTGCAGCGCACCATCTTGATCACGATCTGCAGCGGCACGGGCCCGACGTCGTTGGTGAGGTTGGTGCCCACCCCGAACGCCAGCTGGCAGCGCCCGCGGAAGTGGCGATAGAGCTGCATCACCTTGGGCATGTCCAGCGAATCACTGAACACCAGGATCTTGGTGCGCGGGTCGACGCGATTGGCGCGGTAGTGCGCCAGCACCTTCTCGCCCCAGGCGAAGGGGTCGCCCGAATCGTGCCGGGTGCCGTCGAACAGCTTGCAGAAGTACATGTCGAAGTCGCGCAGGAAGGCGTCCAGCCCGTAGACGTCGGACAGGGCGATGCCGAGGTCGCCGCGGTATTCCTTGGCCCAGGTCTCCAGCGCCACGCGCTGCGAGTCGCGCAGCCGCGGACCCAGCGCCTGGTGCGCCTGCAGGTACTCGTGCGCCAGCGTGCCCAGCGGGGTGAGCCCGAGCTTCCAGGCCAGCCACACGTTGCTGGTGCCGGCGAGCTGCTCGCCCAGGCCGTCGCGCAGCGTGCGCACCACCTCCTCGTGCCAGGCGCGCGAGAAGCGCCGGCGCGTGCCGTAATCGGCGATGCGGCAATCGGCGAACTCGGAATCGCCGCGCAGCAGCTCCATCTTCGCCTGCAGGCGCTGGCGCCCTTCCGCCAGGTCGAGCCCGCGCTGGGTGTTGCGGAAGTACACCTCGTTGACGATCGCCAGCAGCGGTACCTCGAACAGAATGGTGTGCAGCCAGGGCCCGCGGATGCGGATCTCGATCTCGCCGTTGCCGGATGCGGCCGGGGCGATCTGCACGTACTTCGCGTTGAGCTGGAACAGGCCGAGGAAGTCGACGAAATCGCTCTTGATGTAACGCCAGCTGCGCAGGTAGTCGAGTTCCGCAGGGGTGAAGCGCAGGCTGCACAGGGCTGCGAGCTCGGCACGGATCTCGTCGACGTAAGGCACCAGATCGATGCCCGGCGTGCGGCACTTGAAGCGGTACTCGACCTGCGCCGCCGGGTAGTGATGCAGGACCACCTGCATCATGGAGAACTTGTAAAGGTCGGTGTCGAGCAGCGACTGGATGATCATGCCTGCGCCTGGCGGGATCCGGCGCGCCGGATCGGGACACGCATTATCCGCGCGCGGACGCCAGCGCGGCGAGCTGGGCATCGATCGCCCGTACGAAGGCGTCCGCACCCGGCCAGCTGGTGATGCGCCCCAGCTTGCGCGTACCGGCGAACACGAAGAACGCGGGGATGCCGTGCAACCCGAATCGCGTGGCCATGCCCGGATCCTCGTACACGTTGTCGTGCAGCCAGCGCACGCGGGGCCACTGGAACCGCTCGCGCGCCAGCAGCATCGCGCGCTTGGCGATGTCGCAGTTCGGGCAATCGCGGCCCCACAGGAACAGGATCGCCAGGCCCTCGGCGGGCTCGGCCAGTGCGGTATCCAGCTCGGACTCGCGCACGCGGCGCATCGGGAACTGCTCGAAGAAGTGCGGAACGGTGGTGTCGGCCATGCTCGGCACGTTGGGGCGCCGCGGCCATGCGCAAGGCCCGGACGCCGCGCCTGGACGGGCGATCGATGCGAAGGCGTACGCGGCCCCGCTCGCCGTCAGCCACCCTCTCGGAGGGATCCTTGCCCGCGCCGATCGGCCGGTGCTTCGACTCGGCCTGCGCCGTGCGCCGCACCTTCGGGCACCCGCTCTTCCGAGCCGGCCTGACGCTCGGCCTGCAATGCGGCCAGGCGCTCGAGCTCGCGGATGCGTTCGGCCTGCGGCTCGTCGGCCAGGACGCGGACCGAGGCGTAGAACCCGCCCCACTGGCGCTCGGCCCGCTCGAACAGCACGGCGAAGGCCCCCGTCCACCGGTCGTACAGGCCGAACGGCAGCAACTTGGCGTTGTTGATCGGGGCCTGCACCCAGGCGTCGTAACGGTGGTCCCCGGGCCAGTGGCGGTCGCGCCAGCGTGCGTAGCGCTGGCGGAACGCCGCGATCTCGGCCAGCTTGCCGCGGGCCAGCGTCGGCTCGTCGCCGCTGCCGGCATACAGCGTCTTCAGCCGGTCGCGCAGGTCCAGCACCAGCCGCGTGAAGCCACGTTCCATCGCCTCGCCGCGCGGGTCGGGCGGCGGCAGGCCGCGCGCCGCGCGCCATTCGCGCAGCCCTTCCCGCTCGACGAAACTGGCGAAGGACTCGTTGAACGCGGTATCGCCCTTGACGTACAGCTTCTGGTGCGCGAGCTCGTGGAAGATGGTGCCGGCCAGCTCGTCGTCGTCCCAGTGCAACATGCTCGAGACGATGGGGTCGGCGAACCAGCCCAGGGTCGAGTACGCCGGCACCGGGCCGACCCACACGTCGTCGCCCTGCGCCCGCAGCTGCGCCGCGCGCTGCCGCGCGAGGGCCTGCTCGAAGTAGCCGCGGTAGGCCACGCAACCGGCGATCGGGAAGCACTGCGGCACCGCCTCGACCGAGTAGGGCCGCGTCGCGAAGACGTTCCAGGCCACGTAGGGGCGATGCAGTTCGACGTAGCTGGTGTAGCTGCGGTTTTCCGGCAAACCGAGCGCCACCGTGGCGAAGCGGCGCGCCTGGCTTGCCAGCCGCAGCCGCGCGGCGAGCGCGGGATCGGTGGCCGGGTCGCGCAGCAGCCGCGCGATCGGGCGCCGGTGCAGCAGCAGCGAGGCTTCGCCGTGTGCGACGTGGCCGTAGTAGCGCAGGCTGCTGCACGCGCTCAGCGACAGGCTGAGCAGGACGACAGCCAGGCGGCCGGCCAGCCGGCGGAAACGGGAGGGTGGCATGCCGCGATTGTGCCAAGCGCGGCGGCGGCACACGAGAGCCGGCCATGCCTCCTGCCGCCCGTGGCCGGGCGACGTCGCCGGCGAGGCGTCAGTTCGTGGGCAGCGGCGTTCCGCGGACGTCAACCGGACGGTCAACGCCGATGCGGTCAGTCGCGGTCGCGGTCACGACCGCCGCGGCCGCGCCATTCGCGCGGCGGGTCGCGCCGCTCGCGGACGCGGTCGTCGCGGTCGTTCCAGTGGCGCTCGGAGCGCCAGTCGCGGTCGCGCCCGTGGTAGTGATGGCCGCCCTCGTACCAGGTGCCGCTGATGCCGACGCTGACGCCCGACCCGCAACAGCCGTAATAGCCCCAGCCGGGTCCGTACCAGCCGTAGCCGTAGTAGTCCGGTTCGTAGATCACCGCCGGACCCTCGCCGTAGTAGGCATCGCCCTGATAGCCGTTGCCGCGCACGTAGCTGTAGTCGGGATCGTAGTAGCAGCCCGACAGGGCCGCCGTGCCGAGCACGAGCGCCAGACCTGCAAGCACGCGTTTCATGGCTCACCTCCGTGGCGGAGTGTCACGGTTCCACGCTAGTCGCCATGCGTTGAACGCGCCCTGAGCGCCACGCGGTGCGGCGGCGCCCAGGGCGTACCGCTCAGATCTTGGCGCCCCGCTGCCCGGTGTGCACCGGGATGGTCGTCTTGGGCGCGTCGCTCGGCAGGCCCGGGCTGGACGACGTATGCACGGCCGACTTGCCGTGCGGCGCCCGTTCCCGGCCATGGTCGGCATCCTGCCGGTCGCGCTCGTGCTTGGCATCCAGCAACGCCTGGATGTGCGCCACCGCCTCCTCGGGACTGATGTGCTGCGTGGCAGGCGCCGGACGGCGGGCGGGCGCCTTCTTGGCAACGGCCCTCTTTGCTGCCGGGCGGGCGGCCTGCTTGCCGATGGCCGGCCGGCTGGCGTTCTTGCGGACGGGCGCGGCGGCCTTGCGGGTGGCGGCTGCCTTCGTCGGCGCCGCTTTCTTGGCGGTGGCCTTCCTGGCGGCCGGTTTGGCCATCGTGCGGGCGGCGGTCTTCTTCGCGGTCGAGTTCTTCACCGCGGCGCCCCGCGGGGCCGCGCTCTTGCCGGCCGCCTTCTTCACGGCGGCCTTCTTTGCCGTACCGCCCTTTCCTGCCAGGGACCGCGCCGGTGCCTTGCGGGCCGCCGCGCTCTTGGCGGTCGCCTTCTTGGCGGTGGTCTTGTGGACCGGGGTCTTGATGCCGGCGCGGGTGGCCTTCTTCGGTGCGCTCTTGCCGGCTGCCTTCTTGGCCGCGGACTTCTTCGCGGCCGACGTGCGGGTCGTTGCCATGCGTCATCACTCCTGCGGTGGTCGGTGCAGCCTCGTCCGCGCTTTCCTCGACTCGCGCGGCGCCAAAGACGTGCGCACCCAGTATTGCGCGCGGCACCGTCACTGTCATGCGTAGGCGCAGCAATCGCGCTCGTAGGCATCGCGCACGGCCGTGCCCTGCGCGCACGACCGCCCGGCGGCCCGCCCGCTGCGGTCCTACATGCGCGGGCTGGATAGCGCGGCGAGGAAATGGCCGAACACGCGCGGCTCGATCAGCAGGGTGAAGATCACGCCGTAGGCGGCGCCCCACAGGTGTGCGCTGTGGTTGACGTTGTCGCGGCCGGCGCGGTCCATGTAGATCGAGTAGCCCACGTACAGCACGGCATAGACGATGGCCGGCATCGGTACCACCAGCACGATGATGCGCGACCACGGCGAGAGCAGGATGAAGGAGAACAGCACCGCCGATACCGCGCCGGAGGCGCCGAGGCTGTGGTAGTTCGCGTTGCCGCGGTTCTTCAGGTAGGTGGGCAGGATCGAGACGACCAGCCCACCCAGATAGAACAGCAGGAAGCCGAGCCGCCCCAGTTCCGCGGTGTAGAACTGTTCCATCAGCTGGCCGAAGAAGTACAGGGTCAGCATGTTGAACAGCAGGTGGCCGAAATCGGCGTGCACCAGGCCGTAGGTCACCAGCCGGTGGAACTCACGGTGGCGCTGGATCGCCGGCGGCCACAGGATCAGGTCGTTCATCAGGCGGGCGTTGTTGAACGCCATGAACGAGACGACGCCGGTGACGGCGATGATGGCCAGGGTGATCAGCATGGTCGGCGCGCTTTCCGTGGAGGCGGGTCGCCCATCTTGGCCGGGCGAGGCCGCTCCTGTCGACCCGCGCCGCCGCGCGGCGGCGCTATCATGCGGGACTTTACCCTTCGCGACCGCTCCCCACGGACCCCATGGAACCGCTTCGCTACCTGCATCTGGACGTCTTTGCCGCCACGCGCGGCGGCGGCAACCACCTGGGCGTGGTCACCGACGCGCGCGGCTGGAGCACGGAGCAGATGCAGCGCTTCGCGCGCTGGACGGCACTGGTGGAGACCACCTTCCTGCTGCCGCCGCGCGATCCGCGCGCGAGCTACCGCGTGCGCATCTTCACGCCGCAGCGCGAGATACCGTTCGCCGGCCACCCGAGCATCGGCAGCGCGCACGCCGTGCTGGCGTGCGGGCTGGCCGAACCGGTGGACGGCCTGCTGTGGCAGGAATGCGACGCCGGCGTACTGCCGATCCGCGTGGAGGGCGAGGATGGGGCGCGCGACCTGCTGCTGAAGTCGCCCGGCGAGCGGGTACTCGCCACCGGCCAGGACGCGCACCCGCTGCTCGCCGCCACGCTCGCCGGTGTGCCGATGGGTGCCCTGCCGCCTGCGCTGGTCGACGGCGGGCGGCGCTGGTGGCTCGCCGAGGTCGCCGACGAGGCGAGCCTGCGCCAGTGGCTGCCCGACCACAGTGCCATCGGCGCACTGGCGCGCGCCAGCGACAGCATGGGCCTGTGCGCCTTCGCGCGCAGTGCCGAGGCCGCCGACCGGCTGGTCGTGCGCGCGTTCCCGGCCGGCGTGGGCATCGTCGAGGACCCGGCGTCCGGCGCGGCCAACGGCCTGATCGCCGCCTACATCGCCCAGGCGGAACCCGAGGGGCCGCTGGCACGGGGCTACACCGTCAGCCAGGGCCGCGAGATCGGCCACGATGCACGCCTGCTGGTACGCATCGGACCCGACGGCACATGGGTCGGCGGACGCACCCATACCATCGTCGACGGCCGCCTGCAGTGGATGTGAGCGGCGCACCGCAGATCTGGGTCGACGCGGACGCCTGCCCGGGACCGATCAAGGAGATCCTGTTCCGTGCCGCCGAACGCGCCCGCGTGCAGGTGACGCTGGTCGCGAACCAGCCACTACGCACGCCGCCCTCGCGCTTCGTGCGCGCGACCCAGGTGGCGGGGGGCTTCGACGTGGCCGATGCCGAGATCCTGCAACGGGTTGCCGCGGGCGACCTGGTGGTGACCCAGGACATCCCGCTCGCCGCGCAGGTGATCGACAAGGGCGCGCTGGCGCTGCACCCGCGCGGCGAACTGTATACCCGCGAGACCATCGCCCAGCGCCTGTCGATGCGCAACTTCATGGACGAGCTGCGCGGCGCCGGCGTGGACACCGGCGGCCCGTCCGCATTCCATGCGCGCGACCGCCAGGCCTTCGCCAACCAGCTCGATCGCTGGCTGCGGCAACGACAGGGCTAGCGCGGCGCGGCGGCGGGTACATGTCCGGCCCGCCCGCGTGGGCTATGCTTTCCGGCCCGCCCGCACCGCATGGATGTCGCATGGCCGACGCACTCGCCCTCGACCCGCCCGACCCGCAGCTGATCGACGCCGACGTAGAGCGCGCCTTCGCCGAGGACCTCGGCACCGGCGACGCCACTGCCGACCTGCTGCCCGCCGACGCGCAGGCGCACGCCGCGCTCACCTGCCGCGAGGACGCCGTGCTCGCCGGCACCCCCTGGTTCGATGCCTGCTTCCGCCGGCTGGACCCGCAGGTGCGCATCGAGTGGAACGCACGCGACGGGCAACCCGTGGCCGCCGGCAGCGTGATCTGCCGCCTGCACGGGCGCGCCCGCGCGCTGGTCAGCGCGGAACGCTCGGCATTGAACTTCCTGCAGCTGCTTTCGGGTACCGCCACCGTCACCGCCGCCTACGTGGCCGCCGTGGCCGGTACCGGCGTACGCGTGCTGGACACCCGCAAGACCGTGCCGGGCCTGCGCCTGGCGCAGAAGTACGCGGTACGCTGCGGCGGCGGCCACAACCACCGGATCGGCCTGTACGACGCCATCCTGGTCAAGGAAAACCACATCGCCGCCGCCGGCGGCATCGCGCCCGCGGTCGCGGCGGCGCGACGGCTGCATCCCACGCTGCTGCTGGAGATCGAGGTGGAGAGCCTGGATGAGCTGCGCCAGGCGCTGGCCGCCGGTGTCGACCGCATCATGCTCGACAACTTCACCCCGCCGACGATGGCCGAAGCGGTGGCGATCGCGGCCGGCCGCGTCGATCTGGAGATCTCGGGCAACGTGGACCTCGCGACCATCGGCGAGTACGCCCGCACCGGCGTGGATTTCATTTCCGTGGGAGCACTCACCAAGCACGTGCGCGCCGTGGACCTGTCGCTGCGGCTCGAGCTGGTGGCGTGAACCGGCGGCCGGCGCGGTGCGTCCTCCCGCGTCGGTGACGCCTGCCGGGGCGGCGGGCCCGGCATGATCTTGCGCCCAGCCAGCCGCAGCCACACACTGCGCGGCATGAGTCAAATGCCCGACCTGATCGCCCTGCTGGCGCTCGCCGCCGTGGCCGGGCTTTGGCTCAAATCCAGCCGTGCCCGCGAGCGCGCGGTGGACGAGGCGCGCCGGCAATGCATGCAGCACGGCCTGCAACTGCTGGACGAGACGGTGGGCCTGCGCAGCGTGCGGTTGCGCCGGGTCGCCGGCCGGCGACGGCTCGAGCTCGGCTACGCCTTCGAGGTCAGCGCGCACGGGGACGACCGGCTGGACGGGCGGTTGTGGATGCAGGGCGACCGGATGGTCAGCCTGAGCCTGCCCAGCCCGTCCGAGCCGCCGCCGGAGCGCGACGAATCGCCGCCGCCCCAGGCGCGGAAGGACAACGTCATCCCGTTGCGTCCGCGACGCCGCACCGAGCACTGATCGGGCGCCTGGTGCGCCGCCCCGACGCCTACTTGACGATGCGCAGGTGCGAGCGGCGCGGCTTGTCGCCGCCGTCGGACGGGCCGGCGTCGGGACCCTCGGGCGCGGGCGGCGGCGGCTCGCCGTCTTCGGCGGGGAACATCATGCCCTGCCCGTTTTCCTGCGCGTACAGCGCCAGCACGGCCTGCACCGGGATGCGGATCGCCTGGCTGACGCCGGAGAAGCGCGCCTGGAAGCTGATGAAGTCGTTGCCCAGCTCCAGGTTCGCCACGGCGCGCATGGCGATGTTGAGCACCACCTGGCCGTTCTTGATGACCTGGGGCGGCACGCGCACGCCCTCGACGGTGGCGTCCACCAGCAGGTAGGGCGTGAGCTGGTTGTCGGTGATCCAGTCGTAGATCGCCCGCAGCAGGTACGGGCGGTTGGAGCTCATGCGCGGCAGCTGGTCGTTCATCGGCCCGTATCGGTCATGGCCGCATCGCCCGTTCTTCCGGCGTCAGGCTGCGCGCGTAGCCCTGGCTGTGGAACAGGCGCTCGCCGTAGTCGACGATCGGCTTGCCCTCGCGGCCCAGCTCCACGCCGAGCCAGGGCAGGCGCCACACCACCGGCGCGACCAGGCAATCGACCAGGCTCATCTCGGGGTTGAGGAAGAACTTGGCCGCCTTGAACAGCGGCAGCGAAGCGAGCAGCTGCTCGCGCAGGCGCTTGCGCGCACCCTCGGCGGTGCGACCGCCAGCGCGGATGGTGTCCACCTCCGGCAGCCAGTCGCGCTCGATGCGCACCGTGGCCAGGCGCAGGCGCGCGCGCGACAGCGGGTCGATCGGCATCAGCGGCGGATGCGGATAGCGTTCGTCCAGGTACTCGCACACCACGGCCGTGTCGTACAGGGTGAGGTCCCGGTCGACCAGGGTCGGCGTGGTGGCGTAGGGGTTGAGGTCGACCAGGTCCTCCGGCGGATGCGCCGGATCGACGATCACACGCTCGTAGCTGACGCCCTTGGCCGCGAGCACCAGGCGCGCGCGATGGCACTGGATGTCGTCGGCGGTGGTGTACAGGGTCAGTACGGTACGCGAACGAGCGCTTTGGACCATGCGCTTATCTCCCCTTCAATAAGCGATGCGGCGACGCTCGCGCCGCCGCATCCGAAGCTGGTGGACATCCGGCTCAGTGGACGTCCTTCCAGTATTCCTTCTTGAGTGCATAGGCCAGCAGGGTGAAGAACGCCAGGAACAGGATCACCCACACGCCGTAGGCGTGGCGCTGCAGCGCAGCCGGCTCGGAGACGTAGGCCAGGAAGTTGGTCAGGTCGCGGGCCGCCTGGTGGTACTGCTCGGGCGTCATGCGGCCGGGCTGGGACAGGACCAGCTTCTCCACCTCGTCGGGGTTGTCCGCCTTCTTCACCGCGGTCTGCACGCCCTGCAGCTCCCACAGCGGGAACGGCATGGAGGCGTTCGGGAACACGGTGTTGTTCCAGCCGACCGGACGGCTCGGGTCGAGGTAGAAACCGTTGAGATAGCCGTAGACCCAGTCGGCGGTGCGCGCGCGCACTTCCAGCGAGAGGTCCGGCGGTGCCTTGCCGAACCACTGCTTGGCCAGTTCTTCCGGCATGTGCGAGATCACCGGCTCGCCGAACTTGGCGCCGGTGAAGTTCAGGTTCTGCATCACTTCCTGTTCGCTCAGGCCCAGGTCTTCGGCGATGCGCGAATAGCGCTGGAACTTGAGCGAATGGCAGCCCACGCAGTAGTTGAAGAACAGGCGCGCGCCACGCTGCAGCGAGGCCTGGTCGCGCAGGTTGATGCCCGCGGAGGGAAGCTCGGGGCCTTCTTCGGCCGCCGCCTGGGCGCTGCCCAGCAGCAGGCCCAGCAGGAGCGCGATCGAAAAGAGAATGTGCTTCATCTGGAGCTGCCGCTTAGTCATGCATGGTCACCCGTTCCGGAACCGGCTTGGTCGTCTCCCAGCCGCGGCGCGTGTACAGCCACAGGAAGACGAAGTAGCCGAAGTAGATCAGCGTCATGGTGCGGCCGAACAGGTTCTCCCAGAACGTCACGTCGACGTCGCCGAACCAGGCAGGGATCACCTCGGCCGTGACGCCCGCGCCGACCGCGCCGAGCATGATGAACGACAGCGCGAACAGGCCCAGGGCGACCTTGAAGCCGGTGCCGCGGTAGCGGATCGACTTGACCTGGCCGACGTCGATCCACGGCAGCGCGAACAGCAGCGCAATCGCGCCGAACATCGCCAGCACGCCCCACACGGCGGTGCCGAAGAAGGACGGGATCATGCGCAGGATCGCGTAGAACGGGGTGAAGTACCACACCGGCTTGATGTGCGCCGGGGTGGCCAGGTTGTTCGCCGCGATGAAGTTGTCGTGCTCGAGGAACCAGCCGCCGAAGGTCGGCGCGAAGAAGATGATGAACGCGGCGATCAGCAGGAAGAAGCCGACACCCACCAGGTCCTTCACCGTGTAGTACGGGTGGAACGGAATGCCGTCGGCAGGCTTCAGCGCATCCCAGCGATTGCCCTTGGGGCCCTTCTTGATCTCCACGCCGTCGGGATTGTTCGACCCCACCTCGTGCAGCGCGGCGATGTGCAGCACCACCAGGAGGAGCAGCACCAGCGGCAGCGCGATCACGTGCAGCGCGAAGAAGCGGTTGAGGGTGGCGTCGGCGGGCAGGTAGTCGCCCATGATCCACTCCACCAGCGTGCCGCCGATGACCGGGATCGTGCCGAACAACGAGATGATCACCTTGGCGCCCCAGAACGACATGTTGCCCCACGGCAGCACGTAGCCCATGAAGGCCTCGGCCATGAGCACGAGGAAGATCAGCATGCCCAGCAGCCACACCAGCTCGCGCGGCTTCTTGTACGAGCCGTACATCAGGCCGCGGAACATGTGCAGGAACACCACGACAAAGAACAGCGAAGCCCCGGTGGAGTGCATGTAGCGGATCAGCCAGCCCCACTCCACGTCGCGCATGATGTACTCGACCGACGCGAACGCTTCCGCCGCGCTGGTCTTGTAGTTCATGGTGAGGAAGATGCCGGTGACGATCTGGTTGACCAGCACCAGCAGCGCCAGCGAACCGAAGTAGTACCAGAGGTTGAAGTTCTTCGGCGCGTAGTACTCGGACATGTGCTTGCGGTAGGCAGGCATCATGCCGGGGGCGCGCTCGTTGACCCAGGCGCCCATGCGGGTGAATACGTTAGCCATCAGCCGGCCTCCTTGGGATCGACGCCGATCTGGATGTGCGTGTCGTCCACGAAGTGGTACGGCGGCACCTGCAGGTTCTTCGGAGCCGGCACGCCGGAGAAGACGCGGCCGGAGAGATCGTAGCGCGACTTGTGGCACGGGCAGAAGAAGCCGCCCTTCCAGTTCGGGTCGAACGGCTCGGGCTTGATCTGCGGGAAGAACTCCGGCACGCAGCCGAGGTGGGTGCAGATGCCGATCACCACCAGCCACTCCGGCTTGATGGAGCGGTCCGGCCCCTTGATGTACGAGGGCTGCTGGTCCACCTCGGAATTCGGGTCGACCAGGCGCGGCGCCAGGGTGGGCAGCACGGCGAGCTGCGCCGGGGTACGACGGACCACGAACACGGGCAGGCCTCGCCAGGCGTAGTCGACCTTCTGGCCGGGCTCGATCTTGCTGATATCGGCCGTGACGGGCGCACCGGCGGCCTTGGCGCGCGCGCTGGGCTCCCAGGACTTGATGAAGGGCACGGCTGCCGCGATCACTCCCACGCCACCGACCACCGAGGTGGTCGCTGTCAGGAAGCGGCGGCGGCCGTGATCGACGACTTCGTTCGCCATCAGGCTCTCCGGTACATGCAATGCCATTGAGATGCGAGCCCCGTTTGGGAGCCTGCAAAAATCGCGTTAGTGTAGCGTCAGGCCCTGGCCCGTACAATCAATCGGACCAGGGGGCGAGGGGTTTCCCGCCGCAGCCCCCGGCACCCACGAGTCCGGCCACGGAAACCATTGACGCCCATGAAGACCGCCGCCGGCGTGCTCGCCTTCATCGCCCGCTTCGTGATCCTCGGACTGGCGCTGGCCTTCGTGGTCGGGCTGTTCTGGCCGGGCAGCGGAGACCGCCTGCGCGAACGTTTCGGCCTGGCCCACGCGCCGCAGCAACAGCCTGCCGCCGCCCAGGCCCGGCCGCCCGCCGTGGGCAGCGGCCCGGTGTCCTACGCCGACGCGGTGGCCAGGGCGGCGCCCTCGGTGGTCAACATCTACGCCAACAGGATGGTCACCGCGCGGGCGGTGCAGATGTTCGACGACCCCGTGCTGCAGCGCCTGTTCGGCGGTCTGCCCACGGGGCCGGCCTACAAGCGCCTGCAGCAGGTGCTGGGCTCGGGCGTGATCGTCAGCGACAAGGGCTACGTGCTGACCAACAACCACGTGATCGCCAACGCCGACGACATCCAGGTACTGCTCTACGACGGCCGCATCGCCAAGGCCACACTGGTCGGGGCGGACGAGGAAACCGACCTGGCCGTGCTCAAGATCGACGCCGGCAACCTGCCGGTGATCCGCATTGCCGATGCGCACGCGCTGCGCGCCGGCGACGTGGTGCTGGCGATCGGCAACCCGCTCGGCCTCAACCAGACGGTGACCATGGGCATCGTCAGCGCGGTGGGGCGCCAGCTCTCCAGCTCCAGCGCCGAGGATTTCATCCAGACCGATGCCGCGATCAACCTGGGCAACTCCGGCGGTGCGCTGGTCAACGCGCAGGGCGAGCTGGTCGGCATCAACACCCTGCTGATCGGGCGCCAGGCCAATGCCGAGGGCATCGGCTTCGCCATTCCGGTGGGCAGCGCCAAGAACGTGCTCGACCAGATCGTCGCCACCGGCCACGTGGTGCGCGGCTGGCTCGGCGCCGACTACGCCTTCGTACCGGTGGCCGCCGACAGCGGCTTGCCGGCGGCGGCACGCGGCGCGCAGGTGACCGACGTCTACCCGGGCGGCCCGGCCGCCCAGGCCGGCATCCGGCCGCACGACATCCTGCTGCGCATCGGCGCCGACGACATCCTCGATCCGGCCGACCTGCGCCGTCACGAGGCGGCGCTCAAGCCCGGCACGCGGGTGCAGGTCTCGGGGCTGCGCAACGGCGTGCCCTTCCATACCGAGGTCACGCTGGCCCAGCGCCCGCCGTTGAACGCCAACGCCGCCCTGAGCGGCTGAGCGCTCCGTCCCGGAGCGCGATCGCCTCAGGGGGCGCCGCGCATCGCCGTCATCGTGCCGTGCACGGCCGCGCCGTAGCGCCGGCGCAGTTCGCCCACCCGCTTCACGTAGACCTGCGTCTCGGCATAGGGCGGCACGCCGTTGTATCGCTGCACCGCGCCCGGACCCGCGTTGTACGCCGCGGCGGCGAGCTGCTCGTTGCCGCCGAAGGTGCGCAGCAGTTGCGCCAGGTAGCGCGCGCCGCCGCGGATGTTCTGGGTGGCGTCGAAGGCGTCCAGCACGCCCATGTCGCTGGCCGTCCCGGGCATCAGCTGCATCAGCCCCTGCGCGCCCCTGAGCGACAGCGCGTTCGGGTTGAAGGCGCTTTCGGCGTGGATGACGGCGCGCAGGAACGCCTCGTCCACGCCCGATTCGGCGCTCGCCGCGCGGATCGCGTCGGTGAACGCGGTCAGGTTGAGCGGCACGCGGCTCCAGTCGATGGTCGAGTGCAGGTTGCAGGCCACGCAGGTGGCGATGTAGGTGAACAGCATGGTGACCGCGCGGCCCCGCCCACTGCCCGGCGGGATGTTGGTGTATTCCACCGAGCCGTCGGCGCGCACCACCCGGTAGACCGCGCCCCGCCGAACCGTGCCGTTCGCCGGCGCGTCGGCGACGGCCGCTCCGGGCGCGCCCTGGCGATAGGTCCATCCCGCCGCCGGAACCACCCGCGCCGTGGTGCTCACCGAGCTCTCGACGCCGGTCAGCGACACGCGGCGGGCGGTCGTCTGTACCGATCCGGTCACGCCCGCCAGCGCGGCGCGTGGCCGGGCGGCCGCGCGTGCGCGCCCGGCCGGCGCCTTCGGTGCGGCATCCGGATACGAGCCGAGCTTGCGGCAGCCGCTGTAGCCGGCGGTGCTGCTGCTGAACACCGTTTCGCCACCGGCGCCGGTGCAGCGGTAGAGCGCCCCCGCCCGCGCCGTGGGCAGCCACAGCAGCCCGGCGAACAGCAGGCACGCGCAGGCGATCCGGGCGAGGATCCGGGGACGCGGGAAAGCGCGGCGGCGAAGGCCGGCGCTTTCCCCTTGGCGCGCGGCGGCTTGCATGGCGTCGAGTGTGCATGGGCGGCGGCGTCAAGCCAAGCGCGCGAACGCGTTTCCGTGGGGCACGACAAGCTTTCCCGGGCGCACCGCACGAACCGCGCCCCGGCAGGAGCGAGCCTGCTCGCGATGCCTTTGATCTGGATCCATCGGCCGGGCCGGGACCTCCGCGAGCAAGTGCGCTGCTACCTGCATGTGGCGCGGCCGGGTCGGGCCAAGTGCTTGATTCGCCTGATGGCCGGACTGGCGACCCGTGGGCCGGGCGAGTAGACTGCGCGGTTCGGCGCGCCCCTGCCTGAGCGCGGCATCACACGGTACACGAGCCCATGAGCGGCAAGCTTTTCATCAAGACCCACGGCTGCCAGATGAACGAGTACGACTCGGCCAAGATGGCCGACGTGCTCAAGGCCTCGCACGGGCTGGAACTGACCCAGGACGAATCCGAGGCCGACGTCATCCTGATCAACACCTGCTCGATCCGCGAGAAGGCGCAGGAGAAGGTGTTCAGCCAGCTCGGCCGCTGGAAGGAGCACAAGGCCGGCGGCAAGCCGGTGCTGATCGGCGTGGGCGGCTGCGTGGCCTCGCAGGAAGGCGAGGCGATCATCAAGCGCGCGCCGTTCGTGGACATCGTGTTCGGCCCGCAGACGCTGCACCGCCTGCCCGAGCTGATCCAGGCCAAGCGCGAGACCGGCAAGGCCCAGGTGGACGTCTCCTTCCCCGAGATCGAGAAGTTCGACAAGCTGCCCGAGCCGCGCGCCGAAGGCCCGACCGCCTTCGTCTCGATCATGGAGGGCTGCTCGAAGTACTGCAGCTACTGCGTGGTGCCCTACACCCGCGGCACCGAGATCAGCCGCCCGTTCGACGACGTGCTGGTGGAAGTGGCGCAACTGGCCGAACAGGGCGTGCGCGAGGTCACCCTGCTCGGCCAGAACGTCAACGCCTACCAGGGACCGATGCACGACGGCGGCACCGCCGACCTGGCCGTGCTGATCCACGCCATCGCGCAGATCGAGTCGATCGGCCGCATCCGTTTCACCACCTCGCACCCGCTGGAGTTCTCCGACTCGCTGATCGAGGCCTACGCCAGCGTGCCCAAGCTCGCCAACTTCCTGCACCTGCCGGTGCAGGCCGGCTCCGACCGCATCCTGGCGGCGATGAAGCGCGGCTACACCACGCTGGAGTTCAAGCAGAAGATCAGGAAGCTGCGCGCCGTGCGCCCGGACATCTGCATCAGCTCCGACTTCATCGTGGGCTTTCCCGGCGAGACCGAGGAGGATTTCGAGAAGACCATGAAGCTGATCGAGGACGTCGGCTTCGACCAGAGCTTCTCCTTCATCTTCTCCGCCCGGCCCGGCACGCCGGCCGCCAACCTGGCCGACGACAAGCCGCCGGAGGTCAAGCACGCGCGCCTGTCGCGCCTGCAGGCCAGGCTCAACGACAACGCGCGCGCCATCAACGGGGCCATGGTCGGCACCGTGCAGCGGGTGCTGGTGGAGAAGCCCAGCAAGAAGAACCCGAACGAGCTCACCGGCCGCACCGAGAACATGCGCTTCGTCAACTTCGCCGCACCGGCGCGGCTGATCGGGCAGTTCGTGGACGTGGTGATCACCGAGGCGATGAGCAACTCCCTGCGCGGGCGCGTGCACGTGCCGGAGGAAGCGGCGGCCTGAGTCAGTCCAGCCGCTTGCGGAAGCGCAGGATCGCGATCGCCATCGCCAGCGCGGCGAACGCGCACAGCGCCAGCACGTCCGGCCACATCTCCCACAGGCCGGCGCCGCGCAGCATCACGCCGCGGATCAGGCGCAGGAAGTGCGTCAGCGGCAGCACCTCGGCCAGCCACTGTGCCAGCCTCGGCATGCCGGCGAACGGGAACATGAAGCCCGAGAGCAGGATCGAGGGCAGGAACACGAAGAAGGTCATCTGCATGGCCTGGAACTGCGACTGCGCCCGCGTCGAGATCAGCAGGCCCAGCGCCAGGTTGCCCAGGATCAGCAGGCCCGCGGCCAGGTAGACGTCGAGCAGGCTGCCGCGTACCGGCACGTGGAACAGCCACGTGCCCAGCGCCAGGATCACGCTGGTCTGCACCAGGCCGATCGCCACGTAGGGCAGCACCTTGCCGACCATCAGCTCGCTGCGCGTCAGCGGCGTGGCGATCAGCAGCTCCATGTTGCCGCGCTCGCGCTCGCGCACCACGGCGATGGCGGTGAACAGCACCATGGTCATGGTGAGGATGACGCCGACCAGGCCGGGCACGATGTGGATCGCCGAGCGGCGCTGCGGGTTGTAGAAGCCGACCACCCCGATGCGGCTTTCCGGCGGCGTGCTGGCAAGCGGCGCGCGCGTGTCCGGCACCGCGCTGTCGAGCGGCACCTGCGCGAGCTGGGCGGCGGCGCTCTGCACCGCGATGTCGCTGCCGTCGACCAGCACCTGCGCCACCTGGCGCCCGTCGATGCGGCGGCGCTCGAAATCGGCCGGAACCACGATGCCGATGCTGATGCGCCCGCGGCGGATCTGTTCCATCAGTGGCTCCGGACTGTCGGCCACCACCGTGGGGGTGACCACGCCGGTGGCGAGCATGTCCATCACCAGCGCGCGCGAACCGGCCGTGCCGGCCTGGTCGGCGATCCCGGCGTCGAGACCGCGCAGGTTGGTGTTGATCGCGTAGCCGAACAGCACCAGCTGCGCCACCGGGATGCCCACCACCATCGCCAGCGTGATGCGGTCGCGCCGCAGCTGGCGCAGCTCCTTGAGCACGATCGCCCACAGCCGGCGCCCGTTCATGCGGCCCGCGCCTCTCGCGGGTCGGCGTCGCGCGTGGCGGCGACGAAGACGTCCTCCAGGTTGGGCGCCGCCGGCACCACCTCGCCGGTACGCCCGCCCTGCTCCAGCGCCTGGTTCATGCGCCGGGCGGCCTCGTTCCCGTCGCCGGCCTCGTCCCGCGCGGTCAGCACGCGCAGGACGGTGCCGACCTGCGCCACGCCGAGCACGCCGGGCACCTCCGCCAGGGTGCGCTGCGCGCCACGCGGATCGCCCGTCCGCACCACGAAGGTGCGCCCATCCAGCCGTGAGGTGAGTTCGTGCGGCGTGCCGTCGGCCACCAGCACGCCGCGGTCGAGGATCGCCAGGCGGTGGCAGCGCTCGGCCTCGTCCATCAGGTGCGTGGACACCAGCAAGGTGGTGCCGGCATCGGCCAGCTCGAACAGCTTTTCCCAGAAGTCGCGGCGCGACTCCGGGTCGACCGCGCTGGTCGGCTCGTCCAGGAACAGCAGCTCCGGTTCGTGGATCACGGCGCAGGCCAGCGCCAGGCGCTGCTTCTGGCCGCCGCTCATGGTGCCGGCGAGCTGCTTCTGGCGGTCCGCGAAGTGGTACTGCTCGACCAGTTCGTCCACGCGTGCCTTCGCCCTGTCCCGCGGCACGCCCTGGATGGCGGCGAGGAACTCCAGGTTCTCGCGCACGGTGAGGTCCTCGAACAGCGAGAAGCGCTGGGTCATGTAGCCGATGCGCCTGCGCAGGTCGTCGGCCTGCGCGGGCATGCGCAGGCCCAGCACCTCGATTTCGCCGCCGGTCGGCGTCAGCAGGCCGCACAGCATGCGGATCGTGGTCGACTTGCCCGAGCCGTTCGGCCCGAGGAAGCCGTAGACGCGCCGCGCCGGGACGTCCAGGTCGACGTGGTCGACCGCCACCAGTGCGCCGAAGCGCTTGGTCAGCCCGCGCGCGCGGACGGCCAGCTCGCCGCCGTCGCCGTTCACCGGGCCGCTCCGCGGAATTCGGCCCGCACCGGCAGGCCGGCCGGCAGGTCCGCTGCGTCCCGGCCCAGCGCCACCTCGGCGAGGTAGCTGAGGCGCTCGGCGTCCTCGCCGGTCAGCGCGTAGTACGGCGTGAAGCTCGGCTCGCTGCGGATCATGCGCACGCGCCCGCGGTATGGCCGTGCGCGTGTGCCCAGGTACACGTCCACCGCATCGCCCACGTGCACGGCGGCGCGGCGGGATTCGGGCACGTAGATGCGCGCGTAGGGTGCGTCCCCGCTCAGCAGGATCGCGACCGGTGCGCCGACCGGCGCCTGGTCGCCGAGCTTGTACGGCAGGCTGTCGACGCGTCCGGCGCGCGGCGCGACGATACGCAGCTTGTCCAGCAGCACCCGCTGCGCCGCCACCTGCGCCTGCGTGGCGGCGAGCGCGGCGCGGGTCTGCGCGACCTGTTCGGGGCGGGTGCCGTGCAGCAGCTCGTCGAGTGCGGCGCGCGCCGCCCGCACCTGGCCGGTGGCGCTGCCGACCGCCGCTCGGGCGCGGTCGAGTTCGGACGCGGCCACGTAGTCGCCACCCTGCAACGGCAGCAGTCGGCGGTAGTACGCCTGTGCGTCGCGTGCCTGGGCCTGCGCCGCGGCGAGGTTGGCACGTGCCTGGGCGATGTCCTCGCGGCGCGGGCCTGCCTGCAGCTCGGCCAGTCGCTCGCGCTGCTGTGTTGCCTGCGCCATGGCGGCAGCCAGTTCGGCGCGGGTCCGGGTGGGGTCCAGTTGCAGTAGCGCTTGCCCGGGCGCGACCCGCTGGCCCTCGCGCACCTCCACGGTGACGATGCGCTCGGCCGCGGGCGCGGGCAACGTGATGCGGTCGTATTCCAGCGTGCCCAGCACCTGCGGCGGCTCGTTCCGGCAGGCGCCCAGGGCGAGGAAGGCAAGCGCCGGCAGACCCAGGCGCCCGAGCCAGCGTGCGATGGTCATGACGTTCCTCCGGGTCGTGGGGTGCCCAGGCCGCGTTCCAGCAACGCGAGCGTGTGCCGCAACAGCACGCCGGCATCGATATCGTCCGCGTCCAGAACCTGCCGCCAGATCGGCGCGCCGGCGGCGGGAAACATGGTGAGCCCGACCAGCGAGACCACCAGCAGGCGCGGGTCCAGGTCGGGATCGAGCCGGCCGGCGTCGCGCGCCGCCGCGAAACGCCGGGCGAGCAGGCGCGGCAGATCGGGCAGGGCCTGGTGGAACAACACCTCGCGCAGCGCCCCGCCCTCGCACAGCACCTCGCGCACCCACAGGGGCGGCAGCCAGGGGTGCTGGGCGACCAGTTCGCCGATGCCGCGCACGAAGGCATCGACCAGCGCCGCCGGGTCGCCGCCGGCCTGCTCGAGCCGCGCGCGCAGGGGTGCCAGCGCCGGCAGCAGACGCTCCTCCACCAGGGCCAGGGTGAGGCGCGGCTTGTCGCCGAAGTAGTAGTGCAGCATCGCCGGCGTCACCCCCGCCTCGGCGGCAATCGCGCGCAGCGAGGTGGCTTCGATCCCGACCCGCGCGTAGTGCGCCGTGGCCGCATCGAGCAGTTGCGCGCGCAGGTCGCCGTCGTCGCCGGGCGGGCGTCCGGCGCGGCGGCGCGGGTCGGGCTTGCGTTTGCCAGTGGCGGGCATGCGCGGAAATTAATTCCAGGATTAATTTCCTGCAAGCGGGCGCCAGCGATGGTTCTTGCACCGGGGCCGCGCTACCCTCGCGCCCTTATGAGTGAACTCAACGAACGCGATTTCGCCCTCGACCCGGAAGACAACGCCCGGCTCGCCAACCTGTGCGGGCCCTTCGACGAGCACCTGCGCCAGGTCGAGTTGCGGCTCGGTGTGGAGATCAACCGTCGCGGCAACCTGTTCCAGGTGATCGGCGACGCCGCCCCGACGCGCGCCGCCGAGAAAGTGCTGCGTTCGCTGTACGCGGCCACCGAGGAGGAAACGCTGACCGGCGCGCGGGTCAACCTGCACCTGGCCGAATCGGGCATCGAGGCGATGGTCGAAGAGGCGGCCGAAGCCGCGCAGGAAGTGGTCATCAAGGTCAAGCGCGGCGTGATCAAGGGGCGCGGCCCGAACCAGGCGCGCTACCTGCACGCCATCACCACCCACGACATCAACTTCGGCGTGGGCCCGGCCGGCACCGGCAAGACCTATCTCGCGGTCGCCAGCGCGGTGGAGGCACTGGAGGCCAACCGCGTGCAGCGCCTGCTGCTGGTGCGTCCGGCGGTGGAGGCCGGCGAGAAGCTGGGCTTCCTGCCGGGCGACCTCAGCCAGAAGGTCGACCCGTACCTGCGGCCGCTGTACGACGCGCTCTACGAAATGCTCGGTTTCGAGAAGGTTGCCAAGCTGATCGAGCGCAACGTCATCGAGATCGCCCCGCTGGCCTACATGCGTGGACGCACCCTCAACGACTCCTACGTGATCCTCGACGAAGCGCAGAACACCACCGTCGAGCAGATGAAGATGTTCCTCACCCGCATCGGCTTCGGCTCGGTGGCGGTGATCACCGGCGACGTCAGCCAGATCGACCTGCCCCGGCACATCCGCTCCGGCCTGCGCCACGCGGTGGAAGTGCTGCGCGATGTCAGCGGCATCAGCTTCACCTTCTTCACCTCGCGCGACGTGGTGCGCCATCCGCTGGTGGCCAAGATCGTGCGCGCGTACGAGGCGTTCGAGCAGGCGGGCAACGAGGAACAGGCAGCCGCGGGCAAGCCCAAGGGCGGCGCCGCGTGAGCGCCAGGGCCGGCGCCCGGCACCCGCCGGCTGGCAGGCCCGGGCGCGGCACCCGTTTGTCCGCTCCCCGGCTGTCCGTGAGCTATGGCGTGTCCCGCGCAGGCGTGCCCTCGCCGGCCAGTTTCCGCCAGTGGGTGGCGGCGGCGCTGCAAGGCGCCGGCCGGCGCAAGCCGGCGGAAGTCGCCATCCGCGTCGTCGGCTCTGACGAAGGCCGCACCCTCAACCGCGACTACCGGGGCAGGGACTACGCGACCAACGTGCTCTCCTTTCCCGCCGAGCTGCCGCCCGGCGTGGACCTGCCCCTGCTCGGCGACCTGGCGATCTGCGCGCCGGTGGTGCTGCGCGAGGCGACCGAGCAGCACAAGCGCCCGCGCGATCACTGGGCCCACCTGACCGTGCACGGCACCCTGCACCTGCTGGGCTACGACCACATCGAGGACGCGGAGGCCGAGGCGATGGAGGCACTGGAAACCCGCGTCCTGGCCGGCCTGGGCATCGCCGACCCCTACGCCTGACGCGTTGGCTGCCTCTCCCGTAGGCGGGAACAGGGGCAGGCGGGCCTTGCGCCGGGTGCGCCGCTCCTGGACAGCCGCGCCCATGGCCACGAGGCAAGCTTGGCCCCTGCTCCCTGCCCCGCCCCGGCCGGAGCGGCTTCCAGCGCCGCCAGCCGTCCGCTTGTGCCCTGAATCGTCACGCTTTTTCCGCTAGACTCCGGGCTTCCGCCCGTCCGCGGGCCGTTGCAAAACGAGTTGATGAACGACGACCCTGGCAGTACCAACGGCCCGGTCCTCCACCGTTCCTGGTGGGATCGCCTGGGCCATCTGTTTTCCGGCGAACCGCGCAACCGCGACGAGCTGATCGAGGAGTTGCGCGCCGCCCAGGCCAACGGCCTGCTGTCCAACGACACCCTCGCCATGGTCGAGGGCGCGCTCAAGGTCACTGAACTGAGCGTCGATGACGTGATGGTGCCGCGCGCGCAGATCGTCATGATCCCGGCGGACGCCTCGCTGCACGAAGTGCTGGCCAAGGTGGTCGAGTCCGGCCATTCGCGCTTCCCGGTGCACGGCGAGGACAAAGACGAGATCATCGGCATCCTGCTCGCCAAGGACCTGCTCAAGTACTTCGGCGACGGCGAAGGTTTCAACCTGGCGCTGCTCCTGCGCCCGGCCGTGCTGATCCCCGAATCGATGCGGCTGAACGTGCTGCTGGCCGAGTTCCGGCGCTCGCGCAACCACATGGCGCTGGTGGTCGACGAGTACGGCGGCGTCGCCGGCCTGGTCACCATCGAGGACGTGCTCGAGCAGATCGTCGGCGAGATCGACGACGAGCACGACGAGGAGGACGAGCCCAGCCTGATGCACGAGCTGCCGGGCGGCGACTGGCTGGTCAGCGCGCTCACCCCGATCGCCGACTTCAACGAGCGCACCGGCGCCCATTTCTCCGACGAGGAGTTCGACACCGTCGGCGGCATGGCCACGGCCGAGTTCGGGCACCTGCCCGAGGCGGGCGAGGAAGTGGTTTTCGGCGGCTACCTGTTCGTGGTGACCGAGGCGGACGACCGGCGGGTACAGCAGTTCCGCGTGAGCCGGCAGACCAGCGATGCCTGAGCGGTCGCCGGCGATCCAGACCTCCCCCCTGCCCTCCCCACCTTTCCCTGCGCACCGGGAGCGGGGCCGGCGGCTTTGTGGCGCGGAGGGGCGGGCAGGAAGGCCGGCCGGTTTCCGCAGCCCCTGGCTCATCTGGCTGACGCTGCTGCTCGCCTGCCTCCTGCCTACGGCCCGCGCCGGCGTCGCCAACGCCCCGGGCGCCAACCTCGAGGTGTCGCTGGTCACCTACGGACCGGGCGAAACCTACTGGGAGCGCTTCGGCCACGACGCCATCGAAGTGCGCGACGTCGTCAGCGGCGAGGCGGTGAACTTCAACTACGGCGTGTTCGACTTCGACGAGCGCGGCTTCCTGCTCAACTTCGCGCGCGGGCGCATGCACTACCTGATGGATGCCGCGCCCACGGCACTGGACGAGAGCTGGTACATCCAGGCCGGCCGCTCGGTCACCCGCCAGCACCTCGCGCTCGCGCCCGATCAGGCCGCCGCGCTGCGCGATTTCCTGCTGTGGAACCTGCGCCCGGAGAACGCCCGCTACGACTACGACTACTACGTCGACAACTGCACCACCCGCGTGCGGGATGCGCTCGACCGTGCCCTCGGCGGCGTACTGAAGGCCCAGTTGACCGCCCGCCCCGGCGGCATGACCTATCGCCAGCAGACCGACCGGCTGATGAGCGCGCAGCCGTGGCTGATGCTTCTGCTCGACCTGGGCCTGGGCCCGTACGCCGATCGCCCGCTGAACGCCTGGCAGGAGAGCTTCCTGCCCGCGGTGCTGGCACGCGAGCTGGCCGCCACGCAGGTCCGCGACGCCGGTGGCTCGCACCCGCTGGTGCTCGACAGTGAGCTCCTCGCACCGAACCGCCTCCAGACGCCACCGGCCGATGCACCCGACCTGCGCGCACCACTGGCCCTGGCCGGGCTCGTCCTGGCCGCCCTGCTGCTGCTCGCCCGCCACTACTGGCCCACAGGGTTCGCCGTGACCGGCACGCTGTACCTGCTGTTCGCCGCGCTGGCCGGCACCGGCCTGCTCGTGCTGTGGCTGCTGACCACCCATCACGCCGCCTGGGCGAACGCCAACCTGCTGCTGTTCAATCCCCTGGCGTTCGCGCTGCTGCCCGGCTGCTGGCGGTTGCGACGAGGCCAGCCGGCATCACGCCTGGCCCAGGTCATCGTGGTGGCGCAGCTGCTCGCCGCGCTGGCGGCCGCCGGGTTGCACCTGCTCCCCGGCGTCGTCCAGCAGAACCAGCCCTGGCTCTTGTTCGCCTGGCCGGTGTGGCTGGCGCTGGCCTGGGCGTTCCGCCAACGCCACCACCCCGTGTAGGAGCGAGCTTGCCCGCGATGCCCTGCTCGATGCGTGCACCCGAGCCGGTGTCCAGCCAGCTCTCTGCCGCCCCGCCGTTGCTTGCCCCTGACCGCCAGCGCATCATGCACCGATGCCCAGCGCCAACCCGCCCGTGACCCCACCCGCCGCCAACGGCATGGTCGTCAACTGCATCGCCTACCGCGGCGACGGCACCCGGATCGGCGACGTCACCCTCGACGGGATCAGCGACGTGCTGCAGGAGCCGGGCACCTTCGTGTGGGTGGGCCTGCACGAGCCGGACGCGGCGCTGCTGCTGAAGCTGCAGGAGGAGTTCGACCTGCACGACCTGGCCATCGAGGACGCCCGCAAGGCGCATCAGCGCACCAAGCTGGAGACCTACGGCGATTCGCTGTTCCTGGTGGTGCAGACGGCGCAACTGGTGGACGGCAACCTGGCCTTCGGCGAAACGCAGATCTTCTTCGGCGCGCGCTACCTGGTCACCGTGCGCCACGGCGCCTCGCTTTCCTACGCACCGGCGCGGCGCAGCTGCGAGCAGGCCCCCGAGTTGATGCGCAACGGGCCGAGCTACGGCCTGTACGGCGTGCTCGACTTCATCGTCGACAACCTGCTGCCCATCGTGCGCGACTTCCGCGAGGAGCTGCACCGGCTGGAGGCGGACATCTTCGCCGAGACCTTCAAGCGCAGCACCGTGCGCCGTCTCTACGACATGCAGCGCGACCTGATGACGCTGCGCCTGGCGGTGGCGCCGCTGCAGGACATCACCAGCCAGCTGGTACGGCTGCATCCGCAGCTCATTCCCGACGAGCTGCGCGTGTATTTCCGCGACGTCTACGACCACGTCTTCCGCGTGAACGAATCGATCAGCGCGATGCGCGAGATGCTCGCCGCCGCGATCAACGTCAACCTCTCGCTGGTCACCTTCGGCCAGAACGAGGTGATGAAGAAGCTCGCCGGCTGGGCCGCCATGCTGGCCGCCCCCACCCTGCTCACCAGCTGGTACGGCATGAACTTCACCCACATGCCCGAGCTGGACAAGCCCTGGGCCTACCCGCTGGTGATCCTGGTCGTGATCGGCGTGGTGGGCGGCATCTACGCCTGGCTCAAGCGCGTGAAATGGCTCTGACGCCCGCCACCTGACCCCACGAAAACGGCGGCCCGGAGGCCGCCGTTTTTCGTCATGCCCGGCCGTCGGTCACTGTCCGGACGGCGCGCCGCCCGTCCAGCGCTTGAGCCAGGCGTTCACCGTCTCGTGCCACATCACGCTGTTCTGCGGCTTGAGCACCCAGTGGTTCTCGTCCGGGAAGGTGAGGAACTGGCTGGGAATGCCACGTCGCTGCAGCGCGGTGAAGGCGCCCAGGCCCTGCGTGATCGGGATGCGGAAGTCCTGGCCGCTGTGCACCACCAGCATCGGCACGCGCCAGTCCTTGACGTGGTTGATCGGGTTGAAGCGCTCGTAGTTCTCCGGATGGTCGAACTGCGTGCCTCCGTTCTCCTTCTCCTCGAACCAAAGCTCCTCGGTGGCGTAGTACATCATGCGCGCGTCGAACACGCCGTCGTGGTCGACCAGGCACTTCCACGGCTGGTTCCACACGCCGGCGATCCAGTAGACCATGTAGCCGCCGTAGCTGGCGCCCAGCGCGCAGGCGTTGTCGCCGTCGAGGAAGCTGTACTTCTCCAGCGCGGCTTTCCAGCCGGCCTTGAGGTCTTCCAGCGGCTTGCCGCCCCAGTCGCCCGAGATCGAATCGGTGAACGCCTGGCCGTAGCCGGTGGAACCATGGAAGTTCACGGTGACCACGGCGAACCCTTGCCCGGCGTAGGTCTGGGGGTTCCAGCGATAGCTCCAGCTGTTGCTCATGGCGCCCTGCGGGCCGCCGTGGATGATGAAGGCGACCGGGTACTTCTGCCCGCGCTTGTAGCCCACGGGCTTGACCACGTAGCCCTGCACCGGCTCGTCGTTCCAGCCCTTGAAAGTGAAGAATTCGAAGTCGCCCATCTTCGCGTTGCCGAGCCGCTCCGCGTTGAAGCGGGTGACCTGCTTCAGGCCGCGGCCGCGGGTATCGGCAAGGTAGAGATCGACCGGGTGCTTGAGGTCGTCGCGGGCCACCAGCAGCCGGCCATTCTCGACCGAATAGCCGTCCACCGCGCCCTCGCCCACCAGTTGCGTGACCTTGCCGCTGGCCGCGTCGATCGCGAACAGCGGATGCTGGCCCCGGTCGTCGGCGGTGGCGTACAGGGTCTTGCCGTCCCCGCTCACCGATAGCGCGCCGGCCGAGCGGTCCCATTGCGGATCGACCTCGCGGACGGCTCCGCTCTGCAGGTCCATCGCCATGATGCCGAACCGGTCCGCCTCGAAGCCCGGCTCCTTCATGGCCAGATAGTAAAGCGTGCGGCCGTCGGGCGAGGGCACCGGATAGGCGTCCCAGGCCTTGTTCGCGGCGGTGAGGTTCTGCGGAGCGTCCGAACCGTCGGCCGGGACACGATAGACGTCGAAATTCGTCGACCACGGCTCGCTGGTGCCGGCGATGCGCACGTCGAAGTACACCGTGCGGCCGTCCGGCGAGAAGGCGAACTCGCTGTCGTCGCCGAAGGGCTTGCTGGGAATATCGCCGTCGATGCCGCGGCTGAGCGGGGTGGGTTCGGCCGGCAGCGTGCCGTCGGCACCGAAGTGGCCGATGAAGAGCTGGTTGCGGCGGCCGTTGGCCCAGGTATCCCAGTGGCGCACGAACAGCTTGTCGTAGACGGTGCCGGTCGCCTTGTTCTTCTCGCGGCCGTCGATGCGCTCCTTGGTGCAGGCCAGATCGGCGCAATCGGTGTAGACCTCGTAGGACAGCAGCACGCTCTTGCCGTCGGGTGAGAGCTTGTAGCCGCCCAGGTCGAGCGGCGCGTGGCTGACCTGCACCGGGGCCGCATGCCGGGCTGGATCCAGGCCACCGGCCCCCGTCCCGAGATCGACCCGCCACAGCTGGGCCACGCCGTCGGCGGGCGCCACGTAGTACAGGCTGCGCCCATCGGCCGACCAGCGCGCCGAACCGCCCTTGTCCACCACCTTGACCGGCTCGCCTCCCTTCTTGAGGTCGAGCACGTAGACCGCGTTGACGCCCTTGTTGGCCGCGTAATCCGTGCTGCGTACGCCGAAGGCGGCATATCGACCGTCCGGCGAAAGCTGCGGATCGCTCACGCGATCCATCATGACCAGGTCCCGCACGTTGAACGGATGCGGCGTGCGGGCCTCGACCTCGGCCGCGACCGACACGGTCGGCAACAGCGCGAGGGCTAGAGCGGCGGCAAGCAGTTTCATGGCGACCCCTTGGCGACTGAAAACGAGGACGTTAAGGGGTGGCGACATGCGGGCGCAACCGCTGAATGAGCCTCGCCAACGGCAAGCCAACCGCGTAATGTCACGCGTCAACGAAGGGGGGACGATGTCGACACTCGAGCAGCCGCCTGGCGGGGACCGCCCGGCGATCCGATGGACAATCGGAAAATGGTCGCTGGCGCTGGCGCTCGTGGGCACTCTCGCCTTCCTGCTGCGCTGGTACTACGTCAGCCACGCCGTGGTGTATCACCCGATCCGCGGGGATGCCATCCAGTACCACGCATACGCTTGGAATCTGGTCCAGCACGGGGTGTTCTCCATGGCCCAGCCGGGTAGCGCCACCGTGATGCCGGACAGTTTC
This sequence comes from Fulvimonas yonginensis, assembly GCF_037137055.1. Taxonomy (NCBI): domain Bacteria; kingdom Pseudomonadati; phylum Pseudomonadota; class Gammaproteobacteria; order Lysobacterales; family Rhodanobacteraceae; genus Fulvimonas; species Fulvimonas yonginensis. The sequence goes on along the minus strand of NZ_JBBBNY010000002.1, from coordinate 424,293 downwards.
CGCGACCCCGGCTACCCGCTGTTCCTTGCCGGCTGGATGGTGGCGACCGGCAGCTTCGATGGGTGGTACGCGGCGGTATTGATGTCGCAGAGCCTGCTCGGCGCACTGACCGTCGTCTTGTTGATGAGCGCCGCGCGCGGGTGGATCCGCGACGGCTGGCTCGTCGGCGCAGGCGTGCTAATGGCGATCTGGCCGCACAGCATCACCATTACCAGCTTCGTGCTCAGCGAGACCTTGTTCGGGTTCCTCGCCGCACTGGCTTTCTGGCTCTGGAACGTGGGCCTGCACCGGGAGAGTTGGCGCTGGACGTCAGCGGCGGGGATCACTTTCGGGCTGGCCGGACTCACCAACGCGGTCCTGCTGCCGTTCGCACCGTTGCTCGCCGCATTCCTGGTGGTGAGACGCCGGCTTTCCTGGCGCATCGGGCTGACGCTGGTCGTCGGGGCCTTGCTTCTACCGGCAACCTGGGGCGTTCGCAACCTGCAGCTTCCCTCGGGCGCCTCCTCGGGAGGGCGCGCGCTCATCAACTTAGTGCAGGGTTCCTGGCCGGAGTACCACTCCGGCTATCGGCTGGCGGTAGACGGCCGTCCAGAAGGCGCGCGGATCATGCGGGCGATCGGCCAGGAGCAGGATCTGATGCTCGCCGATCCCGGCGCGGGATTGCAGCGGATGGTCGCGCGCATGAGCGAAGCCCCCATGCGATATTTCGGCTGGTACCTTGGCAAACCGGCGTTGCTTTGGGACTGGAGCATCCGCATGGGACAAGGGGATATTTACGTCTATCTCACCCTGAACTCCCCCTTTGCCGAGAATCCCGCATGGCGGGCGCTGGTGTCGCTTTGTCGGGCGCTCAACCCACTGCTGATGGTGCTTGCGCTGGTGGGAACCGTCCTGACCATGCGCAAGAAAAGCCCGAACACCATCGGCCGGTCGGTCGCTTTGCTTGTCCTTTTCGTCACCCTCGTTTACGCCGTGCTGCAGTCCGAGCCGCGCTACAGCATCCCTTTTCGGGGCTTCGAATGCCTACTCGCCTGCTATGCCTTGGACAAGCTTGTCGGCTGGTTGGAGCACCGCAATGGGCCGAGTGAATCGATGACCCAACCGCAGGCGTGAGCTGCATCACAGCTGAGGCAAGTCGTGAAGGATACATGAAGGCCGTGGTATGCACCGTGCTTGTCCAGCCAGGACATCCAGGGGATCACGAGCATGCATCCGACGAACTCATCGCGAGGCTTTACTCTCATAGAACTGATGATCGTGGTGGCGATCATTGCCATTCTCGCGGCCGTCGCGATTCCGACCTACCAAGAGTACTCGATCAAGGCCCAAGTGTCGGAAGGGATGAGCCTGTCGGCGAGCGCCAAGGCAGCGGTCTGGGACTTCCTGTCAAACACCGGCCGTTTCCCACCCAGCAATGGGTCCGCGGGACTCGCCAGTGCGGCATCCATCGCCGGCAGCTACGTTTCGAGCGTCACAGTCACGGACGGGCGGGTGGAAATTGCCTTCCAGGGCTCAAAAGTGAATCAGCGCATCCACAGCTCGGTCCTTGTGCTCTCGCCCGTCACCTACGCCGGCAGCATCGCCTGGACTTGTGGTGGCACGGGAACCACGCTGGAACAGAAGTACCTGCCGTCGTCCTGCAGACAATAATCCGCGCTCATCTTGTGACAAGAATGGTCACAAGATGCCCTAGCGAGGCGAGCTCGACAATTGTAATCGGCGTCACGATTTGACGTACGGCAAGGCGAAACACCCCACGGCTTGTAGCCTTCCGTGACCCCGTGCACAATCGCTTCACCTGAAGCTGTGAGGGAATACGGCAGCGTTGGTAGTGGCATACATGCTGCTTCGACCGACGCGAGCTTCCTGGTCGTTCCTGACCGCGCATGTGGGGTCCGATTCCGCCTAGGGGGATCCGGGACCGGGGCTCAGGGGGCACAACGGTTAGCTATCCAGACAGAGGAACCACCATGAAGAAGAGCATGCAAAAAGGCTTCACCCTGATTGAGCTGATGATCGTGGTCGCGATCATCGCCATCCTGGCGGCCATCGCCATTCCGGCGTACCAGGACTACACCATTCGTTCGCAGGTGTCCGAAGGCATGAGCCTGGCTGATGGCTCGAAGACCGCCGTGGCCGAGTACTTCACCAATTACGGCGTGCTGCCGCCGAGCAACGCTTCTGCAGGCGTCGCTAGCGCCGACAGCATTGGTGGTAGCTATGTCGGCAAGCTCGAGATCGGTGCCGGCGGTGCGCGGGGCCTGATCACCGTGACCTACGGGACCCAGACCAACTCCGCTTTCGGCACCAAGGTGAACTCGAAGATCGCCGGCGCCGAACTGATCCTCTCACCGACGCCCAGCGTAGGCAGCGTCGCGTGGGTCTGCCGGGCCGGCAACTCGCAGATGTCAGCCAAGTATCTGCCGTCCTCTTGCCGCTAAGCAGTCGCAACTCTGTAGCATTGAAAGGGCCGCCTAGCGCGGCCCTTTCTTTTTCAGGCCTCTAAGATGTCCAGACCTGTCTTCGTAATTTGGGCGGCTTTCGGCCTCTTGGCAGCGCTTGCCGTTTGGGTATACGCGCCAGGATTGCACGGCTCGTTCCTCTTTGACGACTTCGCCAACCTACCCTCCCTGGGCGCGACTGGCCCGGTCCAGGATCTTCCCACCTTCTGGCGCTACGTAACTTCAGGCTCGGCCGATCCTCTGGGAAGGCCCCTTTCCCTGTTGAGCTTCCTTCTCGACGCCCGCGACTGGCCCGCAGATCCTTTCCCATTCAAGCGGACGAATCTTTGCCTGCACATCGTCAACGGGCTGCTGCTTTGGCAGTTGTTGCGCGGACTGGGCCTATTGATTCACCCCGAAGATGTTTCTCCACCCGGTCGTACCAGGGTCGAACGCGCCGCCCTCCTGGCAGCCGGCATGTGGCTGCTGCACCCGCTTTTCGTATCGACCACTCTTTATGTCGTGCAACGCGAGGCCATGCTGCCGACGCTGTTCACGCTGACGGGCCTTCTGCTGTGGCTGAAAGGCCGGATCGCATTTGCATCCGGCCGTCCGGGCTGGGGGGTCGCCTGGTTGATGGTCGGCCTGGTTGGCTGCACGGGTCTCGCGACCCTGAGCAAGGCAAATGGGTTGTTGCTTCCTGCGCTCGCCCTGGCGATCGAGGTCACACTGCCGCGGCGCGCACACGAACGGCTCGAACCTTGGAAGTGCGCAGCCTACAAGACGGCCATGACAGTCCTGGCGGTCATTCCAGCCAGCGTAATCGGCGTCTACTTGCTCTACCAGGGCTGGCATGGCGTCGTGCACGGCATTTCCGCCATACGGGCGTGGTCGCTCGGTCAGCGCCTGATGACGGAACCGCGCGTACTGCTCGATTACCTGGATCTACTCTGGCTTCCGCGGCCTTTCACGCCGGGCCTCTTCAATGACCATATCCAGGCTTCGGTGTCGCTGTGGTCGCCATCGAGCACGCTACCCGCCTTGCTGGCGATAGCGACCCTGATAATCGGCGCCCTGATGTTGCGCAGGCGCCTGCCCGCCGTGGCCGCAGCCATCCTCTTCTATTTCGTCGGCCAATCGATCGAATCGAGCTCCATTGCTCTGGAACTGTATTACGAACACAGGAACTACTTGCCTGCGCTCCTGATGTTCTGGCCGCTTGCTTTGTGGTTGAGTGATGTGCCGCAAGTGCATGCGCAGGCGGCTTTCGGCAGGCAGCCTGATCCCCGCCATTGGCGCCTGAAGTCCGGACTGGCACTGGTACTGCTCATTGGCCTCGCCGCAATGACCCACGCCCGAGCGTCGCTCTGGGGCAACACCCATGAGCAGGCGTTGTTGTGGGCCGAACTCAACCCTGCCTCACCGCGCGCCCAGGTCAACGCGGCGCAGGCGGAAATGAACGCAGGTCATGCCGAACTTGCGGTAAGGCGCCTCGTCCCGGCGTTGCGACGTGCGCCGGACGAATCCCAACTAGCCTTGAATCTGCTGGCTGCCCGGTGCCAGCTTGGCAACCTGGACCCTGCAACGCTCGAATCAGCGGCGGGCGCGCTTCGAACCACCCGGGACACCGGCACCTTGCTTGTCAGCTGGTTTCAACGGGCCATCAACCAGACCGAGCTTTCCCCCTGCCCACAGCTCGACCTGGATGCCGTAGAGCGCTTGCTACTCGCCGCGCTCGCGAATCCCAGGCTCACCGATCAGCCCGGGCGCCGGCAGGATCTGTACTATCTGCAGGGTTACATTGCGCTGGCCCGTCGCCAGCCCGATCTTGCCTTGGCCTACTTCGATCGGGCACTGGATCAACAGGTGCGTGTCACTGCGGCCTTCCAACAGGCAGCCCTGCTCGGCTCTGCCGGTTATCCTGGACATGCCCTGGCTCACCTGGATCACTACCAGGCTAAGCGTGATCTGGAAGCACAGCCCGTGCTGGGTATGCCCCGAATCCATGCCTGGGTACTTGCACGCCAGGCGTACTGGGAAAAAGAACTAGCGCGACTGCGCAACACACTCTTGGCCGATCAACGAAACCAGAACAGTCCCGCCAGATGACCCCAATCCGACGTTTGCATCAGGGCGGCTGGTGGTGGCTGCTCGCCTGGTTCGTGGTGACCTGCTTTGTTTATTTGCCGGGTCTTTCCGGTGGCTTCCTGTTCGACGATTATCCGAACATCGTCGACAACCGTGGTGTACAACCTACCGAAGCCAGCGTCGGCTCGCTCGTGCGCGCAGCCCTTTCCTCCCCGGCGAGCGACTTCAAGCGCCCCCTCGCCTCCCTGAGTTTCGCTGCCAACTTCCTGGCTACGGGGCTCGACCCCTTCTGGATGAAGCTCACCAACGTAATCATCCACCTGCTCAACGGCCTGGTGGCCTTCCTGCTGGTACGTGCCTTGCTGCGGACCCAGACGTGTACCCGCATGTACTCCGGGGCGCTGGCGGCCTGGATCACCGGCGCGTGGATGGTACTCCCGGTAAATCTGACCGCGGTGCTGTACATCGTGCAGCGGATGGAAAGCCTCGCGAACCTCTTTGTCCTGCTCGGGCTACTCGGTTATGTGACCGCGCGCCAGCGGATGAGGATCTCTGACGGAGCGCCGTCCGATCGAAGGCGGTCGATGGAAATCCGGGCGGTGCTTCTGTGTTCCGCCAGCCTGAGCCTTCCGATGATCGCCGGCCTTCTCGCCAAAGAAACCGCAGTCATGCTGCCGCTGTACGCGGCATTGGTCGAATGGGTCGTATTCGGGTTTCGCCGGACCGATAGTCGGACCGACTGGCGTATCGCTGGCCTCTTCGTCCTGCTGCTGGTTGTGCCCATGGCCATCGGCCTGGCATGGCTGCTGCCTGGCATCCTGCGCCCGGAAACCTGGGCGGCTCGCGATTTCACCCTGGCTTCCCGCCTGCTCAGCGAGGCGCGGATCGTCGCCACCTACGTCGACTGGATAATTGCGCCGCTTCCCGATGCACTGTCGTTCTACCATGACGACTTCCAGGTATCGACGGGGTTGCTGCACCCCTGGACCACCCTGGCAAGCCTCGCGGCCCTCCTGTCGCTGTTAGGTGTGGGGCTTTGGCAACGCCGGCGCCATCCCCTGTTTTCGCTCGGCGTACTGCTGTTCCTTGGTTGTCATCTGTTGACCGGAACGATTCTTCCGCTCGAGCTGGTTTACGAACACCGCAATTATTTCGCAAGCCTTGGCGTGCTACTGGCGATCATGCCCCCCTTGGCCGCGCTTCCTTCATCCATGGGGGGCCCCACGGCACAATTGCTTCGCCTTCCTCGCCGTGCGCTCCTGCTTGCGATGGTCTTCTGGTGGATAGCCTTGACCGCGTTCACCGCAAAGGCCTGGGGCGACCCCCTTCGCCTGGCCGAAGAGTTAGCCGCGCGCGCACCGCAGTCGCCGAGAGCGCAGTATGAACTCGGGCGGACATACATCATCTATTCCCGTTACGATCCCTCTTCGCCATTCACGAAGTTGGCCTATGCGCCACTCGAACGGGCCGCTGCCTTGCCGGGATCATCCATCCTGCCCCAACAAGCGCTCATTTTCATGAACTCACGCATGCATCTTTCTCTCAAAGACGCATGGTGGGATTCCATGATATCCAAACTGCGAGCCCGCCGGCCAGGCGTACAGGATGAAAGCTCGCTCGGGGCGCTGACCCAATGCCAGGTCGAACACGCTTGCGATCTGCCGAAGTCACGCATGATCGCGGCGTACTTGGCGGCGCTGAGCCACCCGAACCCCAGCGCACGCCTGCTTGCCATGTACGGGGACTACGCCTGGAACGTACTGGGTGATCGCGCGCTCGGTTTGCGTATGCTGTCGGAAGCGGTTGCGGCCGACCCTGCAGAGCCCGCCTACCGAATCACACTAGTGCGAATGTTTTTGGCAGAGGGCGATCGGGCGGAAGCCGGCCTCGCATTGCACGGCCTCGAGTCGCTCAACATCGGGGGGCGGCTCGATGGCACCATCCGGGAGCTGCACGCACGCTTGGATGCGATGTAACAGGGGCCACGACGCTGCATGAATAGACTGCTACGCGGCGCAGTAGTCCAGGCGACCGTTCACACCAGCGGCATCCTTGCGCTGCGCCTACTTGCCCAGGCAGGCACCCTGCTTCTCGTGGCGCGCCTTCTCGGCCCAAGCGACTATGGCACTTTTGCAGGCCTGAGCGCGCTCGCCGTTGTAGTGGGCGCTTTCGGCACGTTCGGGATGCACCTGGTGCTGCTGAAGGAAGTTTCCTGCTCACCGCAGAAACGCAACTCGATCATCTCCTATGCGCTTGCCACTACCGTCGCGAACGGCATGGTTCTGTTGCTGGCTTACCTCGCGCTCGGCCAGTTCCTTCTACATGGTTTCGGGATTGGGATCATCCCCGTCGTGAGCCTGGCAATCGCAGAAACGCTGTTGCAGCCCTTGCTTCAGCTCGCGAGTGCAGAGCATCAGGCACGCGGGAACATCCCCTTGTCGCAAGCTCTCCTCGGGCTACCGCTCGCATTGCGCTTTGCGGCGATCGCTTGCATCTGGTTGTGGCACCCCTGGCCGGTTCTTCCCTCCTATTCGGCCGCCTATCTTCTGGCAACGACCATCGCTCTGGTCGTTGCGATAAGGTCTTTGCCTGAATCATGGCCGCGCCCTCGGTCCTGGCGCTTGCCGAGTCGAGCGAACCTCAGCCACGCGTCGGGATTTGCGTTTCTCAACCTGACTGCGCTCGGGCCTTCCGAGCTGGACAAAACGATCGCCATCCGCCTGCTGCCGCTGGGAGCGGCCGGCGTTTATGCCGCAGGTACCCGTGTGACCGGAGCCATGGTCCTCCCCGTGATCGCCCTGATGCTGTCGGCTTTGCCGAGACTTTTCCGAGGTGCAGCAAGCGGCAAAGACACTGGACTCCTGCGTTGGATCTTCGGCGCGTCGCTGACCTACGGAAGCGTAGCGGCAGCCGGCGTCTGGTTCTGCGCGCCAGGCATTTCCTGGATGTTCGGCAACGGCTACGAGGCCCTGACTGTCGTGATGAAGTGGCTTGCGCTCGCACTCCCGGCGATGGCTTTGCGGGTTGCCGCCGGAAGCGCCTTAATGGCAAGAGGCGGCGCCTGGAACCGCGCGGGCTTCGAGCTACTTGGTCTGATCGTGCTAGTAGTGGCGGCCGGCCCGGCAGTTTCTGCCAACCCAAGGGCAGGCATGCCACTTGCGCTCGCCTGCTCGGAGTGGAGCATGGCCATCGTAGGATGGCTCATCCTCGCGTTGAACCCTTGGCCTCAGGACCGCCAGCAGGCGGAGTAAGGCTGCGCCGGCGGCCGGAAACGACATCGCAAGTCGCCATGCAAAAGGCCTTCCAGGGCAGCCAACTATGGGCCCGTGCCGCCCGAAACGTGGCTCGCAGGGGTAAGGTCAGAAGCCGGCCGCCGATGGCGAGCACGTACCCGGCCCTGTTGTGGGTAAGTTTCTTCGCCAGAAGCCAGTGCCCCCGCACTACGTGATATTCGTAGAAGAGCGATCCGTTGCGGGCGCTGCCTGATCCTTCATGCTCCACAAGTGCCGCGGGCACGTAGGCAACTGGAACCCGCCATGTTTCGATCGCAGCGCCCAGTGCCACGTCTTCGCCGTAGAAAAAAAACTTGTCATCGAATCGAAGCCAAGAAGCCACTTGTGGCGATAGCAGCAGGCAGGCGCCGCTAGGAAAGCTGACGACCCCCGGTACGCGGGTCGGGAGCGCTAGCGCCAGCCAGCGGTGGTATCCCCGCGGTCCTCCCCACCCCCTGCCACGTTCTCGTGGAACTGCAATACCGCTGCCGTCCGCGAGTGCGCCTTGCAAGGCGCATATCGCCCCTGGCTGCAGACGAGCATCCGAATTGATGAGCAAGACCCGGCTAGGCGCGACGGTCGCCAGGTGGTCGAGCACCAGATTCACTGCCGCGGCGAAACCGAGATTTCGCTCCGGGCAATGCCAGTGCACGCGGATGCCAAGCGGGCGCTTGTCCAACATTGCCCGCAGCTCGGCCATCGACTGCCCGCCATCTTCAGAGTTATCTACCAGTTCCACCCGGTCGATCCCTTCGGATGCCAAGGAAGCCAAGCACCCGAACGTGCGGCACGGAGTACGGAAGTGCAGCACGACGGCGACGGTCGGCTCGGAGAGATCCATTACCCTTTACTCTTGCGTGCGGTCAGGATCGTTTCCTCGCACCAGCGAGTTGAAACAGTCGAAAGTATGTCCCCGAGGATCCGGACCAGTACACGCAACGTGCGTGGGCGCACTAGCTTTTCTCGCTCAGCGATCTGAGCAGACTCCCTCCAGAGCCCAGGGCTTTGGCAGCCCCGACGGACCAGTCGCACATCGACGAACCCGGTCTCGCGAAGCCACGAGATCAACAAGCGTTGGCTGGGGATAAGCAGATGGAATGGCGGGTGCAACCCTTTCCATCCCTGCGCGAACAAGATCAGTCCCAATGCCCCGGGATTGGGTAGCGCGACCCACAGAATACCCCCAGGCGTCATCCGTCCATGGATCCGCCCCAAAAGGGCCAGGGGGTCATATACATGCTCGATGACGTGGTTCAGCGTCACGATGTCGAATTTTTCGCTGTCCAGCTCGGGGGCGAAAACATCGCCCTGGATAACGTCCAGTCCTTGCGAGCGACACGCCTCGACCGCGCGAGGATCCGGCTCACAACCGGAGGCCTGAATTCCCATTTCCTGAGCCCGCAGCAGAAACGCTCCGCTACCGCAACCTACGTCCAGAAGCCGCGTCCCACGCCCGCACATAAGCCTTGGAATGTGTCGCCCATACACGTCCAGCTTCTTGCGCAGAGGAGGGAGCAGCTTGAACGCCCATATACCCAGTCGCGATGCTGGCTGGCGCGACATGCGAAAGCGCCAGTTCAGGTAACCGTTGATGAGGCCTGGGACCACACCGGTACGGCGCTCGTTCTCATCCGCAGATTGATGTGTGTAATAGGTAGCGTAGGCAGCCGGCAAAGAGGCCGCGTCCGGCCTCGGATCGAGATAGAGGGACCGGCACCAGCCGCAGCGAACCATGCGCCACCGATCCTGCATCGCAGCCACGTCGTCCTGCCTGCAATATTCCGCGGCGACCCGCGCCGTGTTCCCGCATCCGGGGCACGAGGACAGGCACTCGAGCTCGCCTCGAGACCAACTGCCGGTCCACGGCGTGGTCCTATGCTCGGTTGCAGCAGGCGTAGATCTGCGCATAGGCCTCAACCATCTGCTCGATGGAGAACCGCTCCACCGCACGCCGCCGGGCGCGCTCCGCCATATGGATCCTGAGACCGTCATCGATCGCAAGACACCTTACCGCCTGCGCGAACGACTTGGCGTCATCCTGAGAACACAGGAATCCGGTAACGCCATCCTCGACCAGCTCGGTCAGCGCCGACCCGCGGGTTGCAACGACGGGTAATCCGCAGGCCATCGCCTCGGCGACCACTAGGCCGAAACCCTCCATCCGTGAGGGGAATACTAGGACGTCGGCTTCCTGCATGGCCTTGGCCACCGCCTCGCTGGTAGGAAGACGCCCGAGATCCCGCACCATCACGCCAGTACTACTAAGTGCCCTACTATCGGTGCTGCCAGGGCCTGCGCAACAAAATTCGAAACCCGCCCCCAGCTCGCTAAGTATCGCAGGGAAAAGGTCGACCCCTTTCAATACGGACCACTTACCTACGTAAAGGAGTCTGAAGCGGTCGCGTTGCAATCGCTGTCGAGGCTGGAACAGATCTACGTCTACGCCATTGTGGACGACTTCTACCCTCTTGTTGCCGAGCACCCTCGCGGCACTGGACCCGGCAAATGCACTTACTGCCGTAAGTACGGTGGCACGCCTGGATATGGCGCGCTCATTGGAAGCAACCCAGACCTCGTGGTAGATGCGGCGCAGCTTCCCCTTGTACCTCTGCAAGGCCGGCTCGTGTATGCAGTGATGAACCGTTGCGACCACCGGTATGCCCACGGGCAGGAAGCGCGGGGGCAACCAAGTATTCACGTGTGCGACATCGGCCCAGGCCGGCGGCCGGGGAACGGGCACCGTCCAAGGCGCAAATTCCGCTCGCAAAGGCAGCCAGGTGATTTGAGTACGCAAGCCGCGTTTGGACAGTTCCGCGGCAAGTCGTTCGGTAAAGACATCGGCGCCGCCGCCCGTGCGGATAGCGGGGAACCATACGCCTCGAGCGCCGCCCACCATCAGCCCAGCCCCAATGCCGAGAGCATCTGTCCACCGAATCGGTTCCACGCGAACCCGCCGGCAAATGCGCGCAATGTTTCGGGCGACCACGGTGTGGCCAGTGCATCCAACACGGCAGCAGCCATACCAGCCGCATCACCCGGTGCGACCAATCGACCGCTGACCCCCTCCATCACCGCGTCACATACCCCACCAGTGGCATAGGCGACGGTTGGCACCCCATAGGCAGCAGCCTCCACCGCGACCATCCCGAAACCCTCGGGATCGCCGGGGAGCGCGCGGACAGGAAAGACGTGCACGTCTGCACCGGCGTAAGCCGCGAGCAGGTCCGCGCCGAAGAGCGGCCCGAGGAACCGGACGTTGGCCTGCACGCCTACCGCCACTGCCGCTTCCTGGATGCTGGCCGGCGTCTGGGCCTGGGCATACAGCGCGTCGTTCGGCTCGCCTCCGACGATGACCAGTTGTACGTCCGGTCGCCTCGCGACGATACGAGGGAGCACATCGGCCACGAATTCCCGCAGGCCCTTGCGTGCCGTGAGCCGTCCCACCGACAGCAGCACGGGGACGTCCGCCAGTCGTTGTGCCTCGCGAAAGCGGGCACGTGCCCGGGGGTCCGGATCAGGCAGTTCGACACCTGGATGGACGATCCGCAACCGCTCGGAAGGGACGCCTATGCCGGTCGCGAGCGCGGCAGTCGCGTTGCTGTTGGCGATCAAGCGATCCATCCGCCTCAGCGCCGGCCGCCACAACAACCGGTATAGCGGATGCCTGGCCGCCAGATCCAGGCCATGCACGTACGCCATCGCCTGCCCCTTGCCGGCACGCGCCGCGAGCCATGCCAGAGGCGCGGTCAGCCCGCTGCCGGCAAGCACCACGTCGGGACGCCAGTGTGCCGCTTCGCGGCATGCGCACAGTGCAGCCGAACGCAGGAACTTCGATAGCGGCCTGAGCGGCAGCTCCCTTACCTCCACCCCTTGCGGAGCGGAACGCGCGGCTCCTTCCGGGCCGATCACGCGCACGTGGCAAGTTCTCGACAGCTCCGCGGCCAGGTGCCAGTTCAGCTTCTCCATTCCGCCCCACAGAGGGGGGAAGTTGCGGGTGACCAGGAGCACCCGTTTGGCAGGGCTACTCATCCCGGCGATACGTCAGCGCGGTGATCTGCTCGGAGATCAACCCGATGAGAAACACGATCACCGCTGCACTCCACAGCAACGTGCTGCCGTTGGTCAGCCGCCCGAAGTGCAGATAGGTCCAGAAGTAGTTCAGGCACCCCAACAGAAAGAACACCACGCTCGCCGGCGCGAACAGCTTCAGCGGCGAGTACAGCGTGGCGATCTTGAAGATGATCAGCAGGAAGCGCACGCCGTCGCGCAGCGGGCGGATGTGGCTCTTGCCCACGCGCTGGGCGGCCTTGATCGGGACGTAGGCCACCGGGTAGGCGCTGCGGAAGAAGGCCATGGTGCTGGTGGTGGGGTAGGAGAACCCGTTCGGCAGCAGGTGCAGGAACTCGCGGAACTTCGTCGCCCGCACGGCGCGGAAGCCGGAGGTGAGGTCCAGTACCGGATGACCGGTCATGCGCGTGGCGAGCCAGTTGTAGAGCGTGTTGGCGAGGCCGCGGCCGACCCCCGCCTGGCTGCCCCAGTCGCGCGCGCCGACGGCCATGTCGTAGCCCTCGCCCAGCTTGGCGAGCAGGCGCTCGACGTCGGCGGGGTCGTGCTGGCCGTCGCCGTCCATGAACACCAGCACTTCGCCCTGCGCCGCCCGCGCGCCGCGCTTGATTGCCGCGCCGTTGCCCATCGAGTACGGCGAGGACAGGCAGTCGACGCCGCTCTCGGCGCAGATCGCGCGGGTGTCGTCGGTCGAGCCGTCGTCGACCACGATGATCTCCGCCTCCGGCTGGGCGGCACGCAGGATGGGCAGCAGCCGGGCCAGCGCCGCCGCCTCGTTCTTCGCGGGCAGGATGATGCTCAGGCGTTTCAAGAAGGTTCCCCCGAGGTATCGGGCGATCATAACGCGGGTCACCGCGACCGGAACGGGCCGCTCCCCGGGCGGGATGGCAAAAATGCCGGCTGCAGCACGCTCGCTGGGCTCCACGCGCCGACCAGCCTCCCCGAAGGCCGCTTTCGTGACGGTTTTCGCGGCTTGCCCGGCCATCCGGCTCGCCGCCGCGCCCGAAGATGACCGCGCCGCATTTCTGGAGTAAATTCCTTGTCAATAAGGGGGCTTAAGGCCGGAATCTAGCATGTCATCCCAATTGCAACCGTCGCTGGTCGGGCTCACCGGCATGGCGCGCCGACTGGTATCCGAGGGCGTGCTGCCCGAGGCGGACGCACGCAAGGCGGTCGCCGATTCGGCCCAGGCCAAGGTGTCGCTGATGGCCTGGCTGCTCGACCACGGCCTGGTCGACAGCGCACGGTTGACGCAGATCGCCTCGGCCGAGTTCGGCATGCCGATGATGGACGTCGGCGCCCTCGCGCCGGCATCGATGCCGCTGAGCCTGATCAGCGAAGCGTTGATGACCAAGCACCAGGCGCTGCCGCTGTTCCGCCGCGGCAAGCGCCTGTTCGTGGGCATCGCCGACCCCATGCAGTCGCACGCGCTGGACGAAATCAAGTTCCACTCCAACTGCATGGTGGAACCGATCCTGGTCGAGCGTGGCCAGCTCTCGCGCACCATCGACAACGCGCTGGCGACGATGAACGCCACCATGCCCGACATGGGCGGCGAGGAGCTGGACGAGCTCTCGCTGGAAAGCGGCGACGACGAAGGCGACATGGCCAGCACGGGCATCGACGCCAACGCTGGCGACGACGCGCCTGTGGTCAAGTTCGTCAACAAGATCCTGGTCGACGCGATCCGCCGTGGCGCGTCCGACATCCACTTCGAACCGTTCGAGACGCAGTACCGCGTGCGCCTGCGCATGGACGGCATGCTGCGCCCGGTCGCCAGCCCGCCGATGAAGCTGGCCAGCCGCATTTCCTCCCGCCTGAAGGTAATGGCCGGCCTGGACATCGCCGAGCGCCGCGTGCCGCAGGACGGCCGCATCAAGCTCAACCTGTCCAAGAGCCGCTCGATGGACTTCCGCGTGAGCACGCTGCCCACGCTGTTCGGCGAGAAGATCGTGCTGCGTATCCTGGACAGCTCCTCGGCCAAGCTGGGCATCGACAAGCTCGGCTACGAGGAGGACCAGAAGAAGCTCTACCTGGAGGCCATCCACAAGCCCTACGGCATGGTGCTGGTCACCGGCCCCACCGGCTCGGGCAAGACGGTGTCGCTCTACACCGCGCTCAACATCCTCAACACCCCCGAGCGCAACATCTCCACCGTCGAGGACCCCGTCGAAATCCGCGTCGAGGGCATCAACCAGGTCCAGCAGAACACCAAGCGCGGCATGACCTTCGCGGCGGCCCTGCGCTCGTTCCTGCGCCAGGACCCGGACGTGATCATGGTCGGCGAGATCCGCGACCTGGAGACCGCCGAGATCGCGATCAAGGCCGCGCAGACCGGCCACATGGTGCTCTCCACCCTGCACACCAACGACGCGCCGCAGACCATCGCGCGCCTGATGAACATGGGCATCCCGCCCTACTCCATCACCTCGTCGGTGACCCTGGTGATCGCCCAGCGCCTGGCCCGTCGCCTGCACGACTGCAAGAAGCCGCAGCACTTGCCTCCGCATGCGCTGCTGGCCGCGGGCTTCACCCAGGAGGACATCGACGCCGGCCTGACCCTGTACGAGGCCGGCGGCTGCGAGCACTGCAACGAGGGCTACAAGGGCCGCGTGGGCATCTACCAGGTGATGCCGATGACCGAGGAGATCCAGAAGATCGTGCTGGAGGGGGGCAACGCGCTGCAGATCGGCGAGGTGGCGCGCAGCATCGGCGTCAACGACCTGCGTGCCTCGGCCCTGCTCAAGGTCAAGCAGGGGATCACCAGCCTGGCCGAGATCGACCGCGTCACCAAGGATTGACGCCGGGCCGCGCGCGCGTGAAGTTGCGCCGCGGGGCACGAAACGGCCGGCCAGTTATGGCATAAGCTCCACCGGACGGCCGCGCGCCAGGGCGGCCGTCCATCGAACCACCGGGGGAAATCGGGCATGGCTACGGCTAACGCACTTGCCAAGAACGCGCGTGACGCGGGCGCCCAGCGCGCCGAGGTCAGCAGGCTGACCATGTACGACTGGGTCGCGCTGGACAAGCGCGGCAAGCGCATGAAGGGCGAGATGCCGGCGAAGAACGCCTCGCTGGTGAAGGCCGAGCTGCGCCGCCAGGGCATGAACCCGCAGACCGTGCGCGAGCGCGGCAAGCCGCTGTTCGGTTCCACCGGCAAGTCGGTGAAGCCGGGCGACGTGGCGGTCTTCAGCCGCCAGATCGCCACCATGATGGCCTCCGGCGTGCCGATGGTGCAGGCCTTCGACATCATCGCCGGCGGCCAGAAGAACGTCCGCTTCAAGAACATGCTCATCGATGTCAAGCAGGGCATCGAGGGCGGCGCCTCGCTGCACGAGGCGCTGGGCAAGTACCCGGTGCAGTTCGACGAGCTGTACCGAAACCTGGTGCGGGCCGGCGAATCGGCGGGCGTGCTGGACACGGTGCTGGACACGGTAGCGACCTACAAGGAACGCACCGAGAGCATCAAGAAGAAGATCAAGAAGGCGTTGTTCTACCCGGCAATGGTGCTGGCCGTGGTGTTCCTGGTGACCCTGATCATGCTGCTGTTCGTGGTACCGGTGTTCGCGCAGACGTTCAAGGACGCCGGCGCCGACCTGCCTGCCCCGACCCAGTTCGTGCTCAGCGCCTCCGACTTCGTGGTCGGATACTGGTGGCTGATCATTGGCGTGGTGGTGGGTTCGATCACGGCGGTCATCGCCGGCAAGAAGCGCTCGCCGAAGTTCGCGCATCTGCTCGACCGCATCTCGCTGAAGCTGCCGGTCATGGGCAACATCCTGCGCCAGTCGGCCATCGCGCGCTTCGCGCGCACGCTGGGCGTCACCTTCCGCGCCGGCGTGCCGCTGGTCGAGGCCCTGGATGCGGTCGCTGGAGCGACCGGCAGCATCGTCTACGGCGACGCGGTGAAGCAGATGCGCGACGACATCGCGGTCGGCCACCAGTTGCAGCTGGCGATGAAGCAGACCGGCCTGTTCCCCAACATGGTGGTGCAGATGACCGCCATCGGCGAGGAATCCGGTGCACTGGACAACATGCTCTTCAAGGTTGCCGAGTTCTACGAGGAAGAGGTCAACACCGCGGTGGACACGCTCTCCACGCTGCTCGAGCCGCTGATCATGGTGGTGCTGGGCGTGCTGGTGGGCGGCATGGTGGTCTCGCTGTACCTGCCGATCTTCAAGCTGGCCGGCACGGTGTAGGTGCGATCCCCTGGTCGCCGCCGGCGTCAGGGGGTCCGCGACTTGCGCTGCTGCCTGGCGCCAGAAGCGCGTCATCCATGGCCGCATGTTTCGAAAGTGCGATCATTCCCGACCGCTGCGTGACCCGGTGCCCGGGAACCCCGTAGGACTCGTTCCTGCCCGCGCCGGAAGCGATCTTCACGGTCGCTCTTCAATGGACGCCTCCACGGACAAAGCATGCTCGACATTCCCGTTTGGCTCTGGCTGGTTTCCACCGCGGTGCTCGGCCTGCTGGTGGGCAGTTTCCTCAACGTGGTGATCCTGCGCCTGCCGGCGCGCATGGCCGCGCAGTGGCAGCGCGAGGCGCACGAGGAACTGGAGCTGGAGGTGCCGGACGAGGCGCTTCCGCCAGGCATCGTGCGCGAGCCGTCGCACTGCCCGCACTGCAAGCACCCCCTCTCGGCTGCCGACAACATTCCCGTGTTCGGCTGGCTGCTGCTGCGCGGGCGCTGCCGCTATTGCCGCGAACCGATTTCCATCCAGTACCCGCTGGTGGAGCTGCTCTCGGGCGTGCTCAGCACCGTGGTGGTGTGGAAGTTCGGCCCGAGCTGGGCCGCGCTGGCGGGACTGGTGTTCACCTGGCTGCTGATCGCGCTGGCGGGCATCGACTTCCGCACCCAACTGCTGCCGGACCAGCTCACCTACCCGCTGCTCTGGATCGGACTGCTGCTGGCGCTGCTGCCGATGTTCGTGCCGCCGGCGCCAGCGATCCTGGGCGCGGCGCTCGGCTACCTCAGCCTGTGGAGCGTGTACTGGCTGTTCAAGCTGCTCACCGGCAAGGAAGGCATGGGCTACGGCGACTTCAAGCTGCTCGCCGCGCTGGGCGCCTGGATGGGCCCCGGTGCGCTGCTGCCGGTGGTGCTGCTGTCCTCGCTGGTCGGAGCGCTACTCGGTGGCGCGCTGATCCTGCTTCGACGGCACGGTCGCGAGGTGCCGATGCCGTTCGGACCGTTCATCGCAATGGCCGGCTGGATCTGGTTCGTCGCCGGTGACACCCTGTTGCAGGGCTATCTCCACCTGACCGGCATGCGATGAACACCGAACGCGCCTACGTGGTGGGGCTAACCGGGGGCGTCGCCGCCGGCAAGACCGCCGTCGCCCAGCATTTCGAGGCCCTCGGCGTTCCGGTGCACGACGCCGACGTGGCGGCCCGCGTCGTGGTCGAGCCGGGCAGCGAAGGGCTGGCCGCCATCGTCGAGGCCTTCGGCACCGGCGTGCTCGACGCCCAGGAGCGGCTGGATCGGGCGGCCATGCGCCGGCGCGTATTCACCGATGCGGCGGCCAAGCGCCAGCTCGAGGCGATCATCCATCCGCGCGTGCGCGAATGGCTGCGCCAGCGCGCGCTGGCCGAGACCGAACCCTACTGCCTGCTGGCGATCCCGTTGCTGGTCGAGAACATCGCGCACTACCGTTGGCTCGATCGCATCCTGCTGGTGGACGTGCCCGAGGCGGTTCAGCTGGAGCGCCTGATGGCGCGCGACGGCATCGACCGGGCGCTTGCCGAGCGCATGCTGGGGCAGCAGGCGACCCGCGCCGAGCGGCTCGCGCTCGCCGACGACGTGATCGACAACAGCAGCAGCGAGGCTGCGCTGGAAGGCCACGTGCAAGCCCTGCATCGACGCTATCTGGCCCTGGCGGCAGACCGGTAGGCGGCCGCCGGGCGCACGCGTGCCGCGTCGTCCGCGGTGACCGCCGGATCACCTGCCGGCAGCCAGCAACGCCCGCAGGATCGCCCGGTCGGCGGGCGCCAGCGTGCCGGCTTCGATGTCGCACGGCTGCCGCCACTGCAGGGCCTGGCCCTCCACCGATCGCGGCGTACCCTGCCAGCGGTCGATCCGCCAGGCGTCCAGCAACAGGGCACGCTCGCCGTAGGACCACGGCACCCGGACCAGGGGTGTGGCGCTGGCGGCCTGCACGCGGATGTCCAGCTCCTCGTGCAGTTCGCGCGCCAGGCCGTCGGCCGGGGATTCGCCCGGCTCCAGCTTGCCTCCCGGGAACTCCCACATCCCGGCCAGGTGCTTGCCCGGCGGCCGCTGCGCGAGCAGGACCCGGCCGGCCGCGTCGCGCAGGACGCCGGCCATCACGTGCAGCGCGTCCAAGGTGTCAGCTTTCGCGGACGTACTCGACCATGTCGAACCCGTACTTGTGCTCGGCATCGGGCTTGTGGTGGGTGCGGGAGACTTCGGTCCAGTCGCTGAAGTGCACGCCCGGGAAAAAGGTATCGGCACCCTCCACGGCGGTCTGCACCCAGGTCAGGTACATGCGCCTGGCATGCGGCAACGCCGCGGCATACACCTGCCCGCCGCCGATCACCATCAGGCCGGTGCCGCCGGCGCGCGCCTGGGCCTCCTCCAGCGAGCGCACCGTGGTCTGACCGGGAAACGGCGCCTCGTGGCGGCGCGAGAGCACCAGGTTGTGCCGGTCCGGCAATGCCTTGCCGATCGCCACGGCGGTGTTGTAGCCCATCAGCACGTACCGGCCCACGGTCAACTGCTTGAACCAGCGCAGGTCGTCAGGCAGATGCCAGGGAAGCTGCCCCTTGCGTCCGATGGCGAAGTTCTCATCCAGTGCGGCGATCAGCGAAATGGCCATCGTGACTCCTGACAGGGGGAAGATCTTTCCAATGGCACATGCCGTGGGCACGTCCACGTTCCAAGCTGGCGCCATTGTAGCCACTCGCGGAGGCACGGAGATGCACATTGCAGGCGCCTTGCTGGCCGTGGCGGCCGCCGGCGGACCGGCGGCCGGGCCCGCCGACGCCCCGACCGTGATGCCGACACGGTTCGAGGCCGGCCACTTCTTCGCGGTGCCGCGGACCGTGGACGGCCAGGGCCTGCGACTGATCGTCGACACCGGCGGTGGCGGCGGGGCCGGCCTGTACTGGCTGAGCGGCGCCACCGCGCAGCGGCTCGGCCTGAAGACGTCGCGCTGCACGATCGGCGGGGAGCGCCTCGAGGTGGCGCCGCTACCGCGATACGCCCCGGGCCAGGGCTTGCCCGCGCCCGAGTCGCCGTGCGGGCCGGTGTTGCTCGTCAACGCCCAGTTCCGGCCGAACGCCGCCAGCGGCGACGGCCAGCTCGGCGCCGGCTACCTGCCGGGCCGCGTGTGGACGTTCGACTACCCGGCACGGCGGCTCGTCCTGGAACCTCCTGCCTGGCAGCCCGACCCGGCCGCCCACGCCACACCGCTGGGGTTCCGCCGCGACGCCAAGGGCCACCTGGAAAGCGGGTTCCCGCGCCTGACCATCCGCGTCGACGGCCAGCCGCTGGACATGCTGCTCGACACCGGCGCGACGGCCCATCCCACCGCCGCCGGCAAGAAGGCCAGCGGCACGCCGACGGTCGGCGGCTACGGCGTCACCAGCTACATCACCACCAGCATGCTCGAGCACTGGCACCAGGCGCATCCGGACTGGCGCGTGGTCGACCAGGGCGACGACCTGTTCGGCCCGACGCACGCCACGCGGCTCATCCGGGTGCCGGCGGTGGAGATCGCCGGCTGGTCGGTCGGGCCGGTCTGGTTCACGGAGCGACCGGACCGCGCGTTCCACGTCTTCATGTCCAGCATGATGGACAAACGGGTGGAGGGTGCGGTCGGCGGCAACGTGTTCGGCCACTTCGCCATGACCATCGACTATCCGCATGAGAAGGTCTACTTCCGCTGCCGGAAAGGCTGCCGGGCAGCGCGGTAGCAGCTGCAAGGAGCGGGCCTACTCGGCCCGTCCGTCGTCCGCGGGCTCGTCGGAGGGAGCGTCCGGCTCGTCGTCGTAGATCGCCACGTGCGGCACGCCGTCGGCGCCGATCCAGCCCCGGTACATGCCATCGGTATTGAACGGCGTGGCGATGTTGCCCTTCGCGTCCAGCGCGATGGCACCGCCGTTGCCGCCCATCGCGGGAATCTCCTGGTTGATCACCTCGGCGGCGGCGCGCTCCAGCGGCACGCGCATCAGCGACACCCGCATGCAGATCGCGTGCGCCGCCACCGTGCGCATGTAGAACTCGCCCCAGCCGGTGCCCGACACCGCGCAATCGGCATTGGCGTAGGTGCCCGCGCCGATGATCGGGGAGTCGCCGATCCGGCCCCAGCGCTTGTCGGTCATGCCGCCGGTGGAGGTGCCGGCGGCGAGATGGCCCTGCGCGTCCCGCGCGACGGCGCCCACGGTACCGAAGTGCCTGGCGGTGTCCGGATCGCTGTGCGGCTTGCCCTCGCGGTCCTCCTTCAACGCCCGCTGCAACTGCCGCCAACGCGCCTCGGTGAAGAAGTACGACGGATCCACCAGCGGTACGCCCACCTCGCGGGCGAACGCCTCCGCACCGTCGCCGACCAGCATCACGTGCTGTGATTTCCCGAGCACCGCGCGGGCCAGCAGGATGGGATTCCTGACCCGGTGCACGCCGGCCACTGCACCCGCGCGCAGCGTGCTGCCGTCCATCACCGCGGCGTCCAGCTCGTTGCGCCCGTCATGGGTGAACACCGCGCCCTTGCCGGCGTTGAAGTTGGGGTCGTCCTCCAGCACGGTGATCGCGGCGGTGACGCCATCCAGCGCCGGCTTGCCGGCCTTGAGCTCGGCATAGCCCCGCTGCAGCGCCTTGGCCAGCGCCGCCCGGACCGCTTTCTCCCTGGTCGGGTCCAGGTCACGTCTGATGACACCCGAGCCGCCGTGGATGACGAGCACGGGCGCGGTGGTGGCATGGCTCATGGCGGCGACCCCGAAGAACGCGGTCAGAGCAGCGAACACGCGAAACGACTTCATTCGGATTTCCCGGCAGACGAGCCGAGTATATCCACGCCCCGACCTCGTTCGGCATGGGTCCGTGGCCTGGGGGCGGACACGCGGCTCACGCTCGCGTGTCGCCCGTCAGGCGGCGTGCTACCGGGCGGCCGTCGCGCTCGCCGGGCAACCGCGATGCGGCGTGACCTCGAGGGCGTACTGCAGGCCTTCGCCGGGCACCGTGCCGGAGGCCTGCAGGCGTTGGCCCAGCGGGCCTTCCAGACGGGTGCTCACCGGCTGGGCATCCGCTTTCTGGCTGATGGCCAGATCGAGCCTGACCCGATCCTGTCCGATGGCCACGGGAACGGCGGCCAACTGGATGCCCTCGGTGCGCAGGGTTCCGGTCTTGCCGGGTGCCGTGCACAGAGCGGCCTTCAGCCGTCGTGCGTGGCTTGCTCCGGCATCGTCGCCGGTCAACGCGAGCTGGATGTCCAACTGGTACAAGCCCGGGCCTGGCGCTTGCCGGTGGCCCGACCGGGCCGTCGGGGCACTGGCCGCGTACACGGCGGCACCGACGGAGGCGGCGAGCACGAGGCCGGCAAACAGGCCGACGCGGCGGCGGACCAGGCTGGGCGGTCGCAACCTGAGCATGGCGATGCGCTCCGTGAGTGGATGGTGGAACGACCAACTGCACCCAACCGGCAGGACGTGCGCGGCTGGGGCTTTCAACAACGCTTGGACGTAACGGCGACGGCTGCCGGCATGCTCGCGCACGACGGCGGCATCGCAGGCCAGTTCCTGGTCCCGGCGAAGGGCAGCGAGCGCCCACCAGGCCAGCGGGTGGAACCAGAGCAACGAGGCGGACACCCGCGCCATCAAGCTCCACCAGCCGTCGCGACGTCGCGCGTGCATGGCCTCGTGAGCGAGGACCAGGGCACGCTCGTCAGCGGCATAGCGCTCCCCGAAGTCGGCCGGCACGACGATCCGCGGGCGCAGGGCGCCGACCAGCGCCGGTCCGATACATGGCGAGTCGGCACGCAGTACGGGCCACGCCAGGGAACACTCGGCAAGCGGCACCGCTCGGCGCAGGTTCGCGCAGTAACGCGCCTGCGCCCAGGCGGCGAGCGCGAGGCTTGCCACCGCGCCGGCCAGCCAGAGCCACGCCGCTGCGGCCTGCCAGGCCAATGCAGGTACCTGCGCCGTCGCCAACGGCAGCCGGCTCGGGAGGGTGGCGGCCAGGGCGCTGGACCAGGCGTTCGTCGACGCCGTCGCGTGCGGCAGCTCACCGGCCAGCACGGCCAGTGGCGGTAGCAGCCACAGCGCGAAGGCGTGCTCTGCACCGAACAACCGTCGGCAGGGCCGGCGCAGCAACGCCACGCACGGCACGGCCACGGTGAAGGCCAGCACCGCCCGCCAGCTGCGGCCCAGCCAGTCCACGCCGCTCGGGTCAATGCTCATCGTCGAGCTCCTGCAACAGCTTCTTCAGCTCGGCGACATCCCTCTTGGAGAGCTTGCGCTGCTCGGAGAAGTGCGCGACCAGCGGAGCGACGCGGCCGCCGAACAGGCGGTCGAGCAGGCCCTTGCTCTCCTGGGAGACGTATTTCTCGCGGCTGAGCAGCGGCGTGTAGAGGTAACGGCGGCCGTCGCGTTCGGCCGCGACTGCCTTCTTCTTGAGCAGGCGGTTGAGCAGCGACTTGACGGTGCCTTCCTGCCAGCCCTGGCGGGGACCGAGTTCGGCCAGGATCTCTTCCGCACTACGCGGCGCCTGGTGCCAGAGCACCTCCATGACGACGGCCTCGGCTTCGCTGACGGCCATGCAGCATCCAATTACGTTTGTAAACAACACCCATGCTTACACGCGTAAACGTAAACGTCAAGCCCCGGTCACAGAGCGTCGCTTCGCGCTGCCGGGCCACGGTGCCTCGCTGGCGGACATCCACGTGTGCGGATCGCGCCATGCGCTCGCGCGGGGCGGCAATCCCCGGGCTTGGACCTTGGTACGACGCGGCCGAGGCGGGTTCCGTCGTATCCTAGGCAGCTGAACTCTCATCCCGAAGGCACTGCTATGGACAAGGTGTATGCGACCGCGAAGGCGGCCCTAGACGGCCTGCTGTTCGACGAGATGACGATTGCCGCCGGCGGCTTCGGCCTGTGCGGCATTCCGGAGAACCTCATCGGCGCGCTGCTCGAGGCCGGCACCAAGGGCCTGACCATCGTGGGCAACAACGCGGGTGTCGACGACTTCGGCATGGGGCCGCTGCTCAAGACCCACCAGGTCAAGCGCGTGTACGCCTCCTACGTGGGCGAGAACAAGGAGTTCGAACGGCAGGTGCTGTCGGGCGAGCTGGAGCTGCATCTGACCCCGCAGGGTACGCTGGCCGAGAAGCTGCGCGCCGGCGGCGCCGGCATCCCGGCCTTCTACACCCGCACCGCGTTCGGCACCAAGCTCGCCGAGGGCAAGGAGACCAAGGTTTTCGACGGCAAGGAATACGTGCTGGAGGAGGCGATCCGTGCGGACCTGTCCATCGTCAAGGCATGGAAGGGCGATCGCCTGGGCAACCTGGTTTTCCGCAAGACGGCGCGCAACTTCAACCCGATGATCGCCACCTGCGGCAAGGTCTGCGTGGCCGAGGTCGAGGAACTGGTCGAGGTCGGCGAGCTCGACCCGGACCACATCCACGTGCCGGGCATCTACGTCGACCGCATCGTGCAGGGCGCGAAGTACGAGAAGCGGATCGAGTTCCGCACCGTCGCTGGCGCCAACACCGGCAAGGAAAGCCCGACCCGCATGGCGATGGCGCGCCGCGCGGCCAGGGAACTGCGCGACGGCTACTACGTCAATCTCGGCATCGGCATCCCGACCCTGGTCGCCAACTTCATCCCCGCAGGGATGGACGTGATCCTGCAGTCCGAGAACGGCCTGCTCGGCATCGGCCCGTTCCCCACCGACGATCAGGTCGACCCTGACCTGATCAACGCCGGCAAGCAGACCATCACCACCCTGCCCGGCTCGAGCTTCTTCTCCAGCGCCGAATCGTTCGCGATGATCCGCGGCGGTCACGTCGACCTGTCGATCCTCGGCGGCCTGGAGGTGTCCTGCACGGGCGACCTCGCGAACTGGATGGTGCCGGGCAAGATGGTCAAGGGCCCGGGTGGCGCGATGGACCTGGTCAGCGGAGTCAAGCGCGTGGTGGTGCTGATGGAGCACACCGCGAAGGACGGCTCGCCCAAGATCAAGCCGCAGTGCGACCTGCCGCTGACCGGCAAGGAGGTGGTCGACCTGATCATCACCGACCTGGCGGTGTTCGAGGTGGAGAAGGGCAAGGGGCTGACCCTGATCGAGCTCGCCGAGGGCGTGAGCCTGGACGAGGTCAAGGCCAAGACCGGCTGCGCGTTCAAGGTTGCGCTGCAGGGCTGACGGCAGCGCCGGGTCCCGCCCGGCGCTGCCGTCAGGAGCGGGCTTGCTCGGAATGCTCGCCGGCAGTGCGTCTGGCACCGAGCCTGCGGGAAAGCGTCGCGGGCAAGCTCGCTCCTGCAGGCCTTCGCTGTGACGCCCCGCGGCTAGGCCGGCAGGGTCTCCGGGAAGCGGATCCGCGCGATGTGTTCCCCGCCCTCGCGGGTCTGCAGCTCGAGCGGCCAGCGGAAGCGCTCGCTGATGCGCCTGGCGATCGCCAGCTCGAAACCGTGCCGGTCGATCGCGGGGGCGGTGTCGACGCGGTTGGACACCGCCACCGCCCCCGGCAGCACGCTGATCACGATGGTGCCGTGTTCCGCCTGCTGCGCCGCGTTGCGGATCAGCTGCCAGCACAGCACCATGAACACGCGTGGCGAAGCGCGCAAGCCGAAGCGCGCGGGCTGCTCGAGTTGGAGCTCGACCGAGCGGCCTTCCAGCATCTGGCGCAGGTCGTCCATGCCGCGCTCGAGCACCTCGTTGACGACGAACTCCTCCTCGCCCGCGCCCATGTCGGACTCGCGCGCCAGGATCAGCAGCGCCTCGATCAAGGCCTCCATCTCGCGGGTCGCCCGTTGGATGCGCTTGACCGAACGCACGCCGAACTTGCTCAGCTCGGACTCGTCCGAGAGCATGTCGGCCGACATCTTGATCACGGTGAGCGGGCTGCGCAGCTCGTGGCTGGCGTCGCGCGTGAAGTTGCGCTCGCGCAGGTTGTAGCCGGCGATACGGGTGGCGAAGCCGTGCAGGCCGCGCGCCAGCGTCGCGACGTCGGCGTCGGTCCGCTGCGAGAGCCGCCCCGGTGCCAGCGCCTCGACATCGGGCTGCTCTTCCCAGGCGTCGACCACGCGTGCGAGCCGCCCCACCTGGCGCCACTCGCGCCGCGCCGCCAGCCAGGCGGCCGCGCTGACCACGACGATCAGCGCGAGCACCGCCGGCGGCGGTGCCACGCCGTAGAACCCCAGCACGACAGAGGTGACCACACCCAGCAGTTGCGCACCGAAGATGAGCGCCAGACGGCGTTGGAAGGCGCCGACCCGGAACTTCGCTTCGCCCCGTTCCTGTGTGATGCCCCTGTCCATGCCTGCCGTTGTCTCGCCCACCCCTCTCGAAGTCAAGCGGTGGCCGACGCCACTTCCGTCTCCAGGTCCGCGAGGCGATAGCCGGCCGAGTGGATGGTGTGCAGCAACGGACGGTCGAACGGCTTGTCGATCACGCGGCGCAGGTTGTACAGGTGCGAGCGCAGGGTGTCGGAATCGGGAAGCGTGTCGCCCCAGATCTCCCGTTCGATGTCACGGCGGCTGACCACCCGCGGCGACTCCCGCATCAGGATCGCCAGCAGCTTGAGGCCGATCGGCGAGACGGTGAGCTCCTGGCCCGCACGGGTCAGGCGCAGGGTTGCGGTGTCCAGCGTCATGTCGCCCACGGTGAGCACCTCCGAGGACACCTGGCGGCGATCGCGGCGAATCAGCGCGCGCAGGCGTGCCTCCAGCTCGCGCACCTCGAAGGGCTTCACCAGGTAATCGTCGGCGCCAGCCTCGAGGCCGATCAGCTTGTCCTCGAGCGTGTCGCGGGCGGTGAGCATCAGCACCGGCGTGGATTTCTTGGCGTCCTTGCGCAGCTTGCGACAGACGTCCAGCCCGTCCATGCCCGGGAGCATCAGATCCAGCACGATCACGTCGTAGCTGTTGGACACGGCCAGGTGCAGACCGCTCACGCCATCGGCGGCGTAATCCACCGAATAGCCGCGCCGCTCGAGAAATTCCCCAACCATTTCAGCAATTTGGCGGTTGTCCTCTACCAAAAGGATCAAACCGGCCTGTTCGTCGCGTAGGCTCATGGTCCCTCCGTCGCTTGTTTTCACAAATGTGAAGAGCTAACGATGGCCCGGGTGACAGTGGCGTGAAGACCCGCCAACCCGCGTCGGACCGCGCTTTTGCGTCGAGCCTGCTGCTGCATGGTCGGCCTCATCGCAACAGCGGCTCCAGCGCGGACCACACCGTAGCGAGCACAGCCGGTTCCCCGGCCGCCGTGGGGTGCAACCCGTCATCCTGCATCTTCGTGAGGTCGAGCGCCACCCCTTCCAGCAGAAACGGCACCAGCGCCACGCCCTTCTCCCGTGCCAGGCCGGTATAGATCGCACGCAGACCGTCGCGATAACGTGGGCCGTAGTTGATCGGCAGCTCGATGCCCAGCAGCAGGACCTTCGCATGCGCCGCCCGGGCCTGGTCGATCATGGCCGCGAGGTTGTCCTTCAGCGCATCCAGCGGCAGGCCGCGCAGGCCGTCGTTGGCGCCCAGCTCCAGGATCACCACGGCCGGGCGGTAGGTCTCCAGCAGCGTGGGCAGGTGGCGTCGGCCGCTCGCCGTGGTCTCGCCGCTGATGCTGGCATTGATCACGCGCCAGGGCGGCTCCATCTTGGCCAGACGGACTTCCAGCAGATGCACCCAGCCCTGCTCGACCGCGATGTTGTGCGCGGCCGAGAGCGAATCGCCCAGCACCAGCACGGTCTTCGGGGCGGCGGCGTGCGCCGCGCCGACCCAACCGATGCAGAACGCCGCCAGCAGCCCGAGGAAACGACGCATGAGCGAATCTTCCCAACCTCTTCTGGAGGCCCGCGATGTTAGCAAGACCGTGCGCGGCCCCGAGGGGCGGCTGGACATCCTCGCCAACGTGAGTCTGGCGGTTCACGCGGGGGAAAGCTTCGCGATCGTGGGCGCCTCCGGTTCGGGCAAGACCACCCTGCTCGGCCTGCTCGCCGGACTGGACATGCCCAGCGGCGGCGGCATCCGGCTGGACGGCCACGCGCTGCATGCGATGGACGAGGAAGCGCGCGCGGATCTGCGCCGGCGGCTGGTCGGCTTCGTGTTCCAGTCCTTCCACCTGCTCCCCGCGCTCACCGCCGAGGAGAACGTGATGCTGCCGCTGGAACTGGAAGGTCGCGACGAGGCCCGCGCGCTGGCGCGCGAGGCACTGCAGGACGTGGGCCTGGGCCTGCGCCGGCGCCACTACCCCGCACAGCTGTCCGGCGGCGAGCAGCAGCGCGTGGCGATCGCACGCGCCTTCGTGCACCGGCCGCGCGTGCTGTTCGCCGACGAACCCACCGGCAACCTCGACCAGCGCACCGGCCGGCACGTGGCCGACCTGCTGTTCGCGCTCAACCGAGATCAGCACACCACGCTGGTGCTGGTCACGCACGACGCCCAGTTGGCCGCCCGCTGCGCGCGTGGCGTGGAGCTCCGCGAAGGGCGCGTCGCCTCGGCCGAGTCGCTGTCATGAGCCGCGCCGTGCCGATCACCCGCCCGCGATGGCGCGGGGAACAGCGGTCGCCCGCGGCGAGGCCGGCCGTCGCGGAGACGGCGGCATGAGGCTCCTGCGCCTGGGCCTGCGCACGCTGCGTCGCGAGTGGCACCTGCCGGAATTGCGCACGCTCGCCGCCTCGCTGCTGCTGGCGGTGGTGGCGCTGGGCGTGGTCGCCACCCTGGCCACACGCGTCGAGCGCGGGCTGCTCGCCAGCGCGGCCGAGCTGATCGGTGGCGATGCCGGCCTCTCGGCGCCGCAGGCGCCGGCGCCTGACTACGCGGCGCAGGCGCGCCAGCGCGGGCTGGCGCTCAGCCGCAGCGCAGGATTCCCCTCGGTCGCTTTCGCCGGCGAACGCAACCAGTTGCTCGACGTCGATGCGGTCGATGGGGCCTGGCCATTGCGCGGCACGCTGGAACTGCGCGCGCGCGGCCGTGACGCGGCCGGCCACGGCCCGCCGGCAGGCACGGTGTATCTGGACCATCGCGCCCTGGTGGCGCTCGGACTGGCGGTCGGCGACCGCGTGCAGGTCGGTGGCATGGACCTCACCGTCGCCGCCGAGCTGCTGCGCGAGCCCGACGGCGGCGAACTGGTGGCACTCGCCCCGCGCGCGCTGATGAACCTGGCCGACGCCCAGCGCGCCGGCCTGCTCGGGGTCGGCAGCCGCGCGCGTCACCGCCTGCTGGTGGCCGGTGCGCCCGCGGCGGTCGACGGCTGGCTGGCCTGGGTGAAGGCACGACCCTTGCCGCAGGGCGCCGAGCTGATCACGCCAGGGCAGACGCAGGAGCGCATGCGCAGCGCCTTCGACCGCGCCGGCGCGTTCCTGCGCCTGACCGCGCTGCTCTCCGCCCTGCTGGCGGGCGTGGCGATCGCGCTCGCCGCGCAGCGCTACGCGCGCCGCAAGACGCCGGAGATCGCCCTGCTGCGCGCGCTGGGCACCGCACGAGGGCGCGTGCTCGGCCTGCTGCTGGCGACGCTGGGTGCGCTCGCGCTGCCGGCCGCCCTGCTCGGCGTGCTGCTCGCCTGGGGCCTGGCCGAGGGCGCCTGGCGCCTCGCCGGCACGTTGTTCGTGCATGTGCCCACCAGCTTGCCGCTGCTGCCGGCGCTGGCCGCCGCGGCGATCGGCCTGGCGGTGCTGGCCGGCTTCGCGCTGCCGCCGCTGGCCCGGCTGGCCGAGGTGCCGCCGGTGGCGGTGTTCCGCGCCAGCATGGTGCGGCGCGTGCGGCGGGTCGACGCGCTCTACCTGGTGCCGGCGCTGGTTGCGCTGGCGCTGATCTGGGGCCAGAGCGGCTCGCTCAAGCTCGCCGGCATCCTCGCCGCCAGCCTGGCCGGCGTGGCGCTGCTGGCCGCCTTGCTGGCGGCCCTGTTGCTGTGGCTGACCCGGCGCATCGCGCCGGGGGCGCACCCGGCGCTGCGGCTGGGTCTGGCCGCGCTCGCGCGCCGACGCACCGTGAGCCTGGTGCAGGCGACGGCGCTCAGCCTGGGGCTGGTGGCGCTGCTGCTGCTCGCGGTGGTCGCTCCCGCGCTGCTGGAGGGCTGGCGCCGCGAGCTGCCGGCGGACACGCCCAACTGGTTCGTGCTCAACCTGCAGGACGACCAGCGTGCCGATTTCGCCCAGGCGGTGCGGCGCCTGGGCGCGCAGGGCTTCAACGCGCTGCCGCTCGCCGTGGGCAAGCTCACCGCGATCAACGGCACGCCGGTCGATCGCCTGCGCTTCGCCGATCCGCGCGCGAAGGAGTGGGTCGACCGCCAGTTGCGCCTGTCCTGGACCGGCACGCTGCCGCCATCCAACCGGATCGTCGCCGGGCGCTGGGCCGGCGCCCGCCCGGCACGCGCGGAGGTCTCGATCGACACCCTGTGGCGCGACATGTTCGCGCTCGAGCTGGGCGACCGCATGCGCTTCGACGTGGGCGAGGGCACGCTGGAGGCCACCGTCGGCAGCGTGCGCCAGGTCGACTGGAGCTCGTTCCGGGTCAACTTCTTCCTGCTGCTGGATCCGTCCCATGCCGGCCACCTGCCGCACACCTGGCTGGCCAGCTTCTACCTGCCACGCGGGCACGCCGAGGGCCTGGCGAAGCTGTCGCGCGAGTACGGCAATCTCAGCCTGGTCGACGTCGATGCCCTGCTCGACCGCGTGCGGCAGATCGTCGACCAGGTGGGTAGCGCGGTGCGCTGGGTGCTCGGCTTCAGCCTGCTTGCCGGCGCACTCGTGCTGGCTGCGGCGCTGGCCGCCAGCGCCGCCGAACGCCGGCACGAGGCGGCGCTGCTGCGCACGCTGGGCGCACGGCGCAGCCAGCTGCGCCTGGCGGCCGCCTGCGAGTTCGCCATGCTCGGGCTGATCTCCGGCCTCACCGCCGCTTGCGGGGCCGCCGGCGCAGGCTGGTGGCTGGGGCGCGCGGTGTTCCACCTGGACGGGTTCGTGCCGCCGCTGCGGCCACTGCTGTACGGTGCGCTGGCGGCGGCCGTGACGGTGATGCTGCTGGGTCTGGCCGGCACCCGCCGGATCACCCGCACCGCGCCGATGCGGCTGTTGCGGGAGGGCTGAGCACCCGCCAAGATCGCTCGGCCCTCCTGCAAGAGACGACCGTGTACACGCTCTACTACGCCCCGGGCGCCGCCAGCATGGTGGTGCATCTCGCCCTGTTGGAAGCCGGCGCGCCATACGACTTGCGCCTGGTCGACCTCGACGCCGGGGCGCAGCGCGACCCCGCCTATCTCGCGCTCAACCCACACGGCGTGGTGCCCACGCTGGTGGTGGACGGCCGGCCGCTGGGCGAGTCGTCCGCGCTGCTGATGCTGCTGGCCGAGCGCCACCCCGAGGCGGGGCTGGCGCCGGCGCCGGGTACGCCCGGACGCGGCGCCTGGTACGCCTGGATCGCCTACCTCGCCAGCACGCTGATGCCGCCATTCCGCCTGTGGTTCTACCCGCAGGACCTGCACGACACGCCGGACGTGCGCGCAGCGGTGCAGCGCCGCATCGAAGGCGTGTGGGACCACCTGCAGGCGCACCTGGCCACGCAAGGCCCCCATCTGCTCGGCGAGCAGTTTTCCGGCGCGGACCTGCTGCTGACCATGCTGATGCGCTGGTCGCGCAACATGCCGCGCCCGGCCACGCAATGGCCCGCGCTCGCGCAGCTGGCCGACCGCGTGCGCGCGCGGCCGAGCTGGCGCCGGCTGTACGAGATCGAGGGATTGCGCGAATGGTGACACCGCCCCGCACGCCGTGCGTCTGCCGATGACCGGCCGCCGCTGGCTGGACCGGCTCCTGCAGGAATGGCTGCTGCTGGTCTTCGCGGTGCTCGCGCTGGTGCTGGCCCTGCTCGATCCGCAGCCGGCGGCGGCTTGGCGGCGCTGGCTGCAGGTACCGACGCTGGCCGGCCTCACCGGCCTGCTGGTCGCCATCCAGGGGATCCGCGACAGCGGCCTGGTGCAGCACGCGGCGGCGGTGCTGGTGGCGCGCACGCATTCGCTGCGCACGCTCGGCTTGCTGCTGGTGACGGGCACCGCGGTGCTGTCGATGGCGCTCACCAACGACGTGAGCCTGTTCCTGCTGGTGCCGCTGACGGTGGCGATCGGTGGGATGTCCAACCTGCCGGTGCTGCGCATGGTCGTGCTGGAGGCACTGGCGGTGAACGCGGGCTCGACGCTGAGCCCGATCGGCAATCCGCAGAACCTCTTGCTGTGGCAGCACGGCGGCTTGTCGTTCCTGCAGTTCGCCTGGGCGATGCTGCCCGCTGCAATGGTGATGTTCACGCTGGTGGCCGCCCTGACATGGGCCTGGCTGCCACACGACCGCGTCGCGCTGGCACCGGAGGCGCTGGACAGGCGTGCGGTCCGCGGCGGCCTGGCCACACTCTCGCTCGGCGCGCTGGCGGCGATGGTGGTGCTGATGGAGTACGGCCAGGCCCTGTCCGGCGCGGCGCTGCTGTTGGCGGTGTTCGCGCTGGTGGCGCGGCGCAGCCTGGCGCGGCTGGACTGGCTGCTGCTGCTCACCTTCGCCGTGATCTTTCTTTCGCTGGGTCATCTGGCCGAGCTGCCGCAGGTGCACGGCCTGCTCGCCCGGGTCGATTTCGGCCAGCCGCTGCACCTGTACCTGGCCGGCATCCTCGCATCGCAACTGATCAGCAACGTGCCGGCCACGGTGCTTCTGCTGGAACACGCCCGCGACCCGGTCGGGCTCGCGGTGGCCGTCAACGTGGGCGGCTTCGGTGCGGCAATCGGCTCGCTCGCGAACCTGATCGCCCTGCGGCTGGCGCGTCAGCCGCAGGGCCTGCGCCAGCTGCACCGGGTGTCGATCCCGTTCCTGCTGACCTGTGCGCCGCTGGTGTATCTGGTCTGGCGCTGGCTGGGATGAGCGGGACGCCCGGGCGACTCAGTCGTCGTCGCTGGGCACCTGCACCTTGCCCTTGACGCCGTTGTAGCTCACGTCGCCGCTGCCCTTGGCGCCGACGGTAAGGTTGCCGCCCACGCCGTCGACGTCCAGGTCGCCCGAGCCGAGGGTGTCCACGTGCACGCTGCCGCGCACGTCACGCAGCCGCACGTCGCCCGAGCCGATGCTGCCCACGCGGACGTCACCGCCGACGTGGCTGGCGGTGAGGTCGCCCGAACCGACCGAGCCCACCTCCAGGCTACCGACGTCATTCGCGTCCACATCGCCCGAGCCCACGCCGGTGGCGAAGCGGCCGGCGATGTCGCGTACGTGCAGGTCGCCCGAGCCCACGTGGCTGCCGAGCTGCCGCACGCCCGCCACCTCGGCATCGCCCGAACCCACGTCCACCGTCAACGGCAGGTCGGCCGGCAACTGCACGGTCACGTCCAGGTCGCTGTAGTGGTTGCCGAACAGGTGGAACACCGAGCGGTCGCCGCCGCCCAGTTCCAGGATCAGCTGGTCGCCTTCGCGCCGCTGGGTGACGGTGAGCACGTCCAGCGTCTCCTTGTCGGAGGCGCAGGCGCGGCCGCGGACGTCCAGCGAGCGGGCATCGCTACGCCCGGTCACGTGCAGGTCGTAGCTGTGCACCTCGATCTGCACGCCGCGCACGCCGGCCAGGTCGGCGGTGAGGTTGCGCGGCGCCTCGAAGGCGCAACGGTCCGCCGCATGGCCGGCGAACGGCGCGAGCAGCAGCAGGGATGCGAGGATGGGGCGCATGGCGGACTCCGGGTCGGTTGAATGGTCGGGGCTAGGATGCGCGCCGGGCGCGTAGGGTTGCAGTCAACCGGGCCGGACCGGCCACGTTTCCCGGAACACCGTCACTGCCGGAGCGCTCCCATGCCCCGCCACGCCCTGCTCGTCCCCGTCCTGGCCCTGCTGCTGGCCAGCCCGGTCGTGCTGTCCCAGGACACGCCGCCCGCCTCCCCCTCGCCGCGCACCCTGCCGGCGCCCGCGCGGGACCCGATCGGCCATCGCCTGCATCGCCTGCGGATGGAGCACGGCCCCGGCATGGGCGTGATGTCCGACCTGCACGCGCTGGAGCGCCTGTGTCGGCAGACCGGCCGCGAGAAGGAACTGGCCGGCGTCTACAACGAGGTGCTGGCCAAGTCGCAGGACCCGGGTCTGCGTACCTACGCCTACCATCGCCTGGCCGACCTGCAGGCAACGCCGGCCAACCTCGACCAGGCGATCGCCACGCTGCGCAAGAGCCTGTCGGAGAACCTCGCCAACGAGGCGAAGATGCGCGCCGAACGCGAGCGCATGCGCGCCCGGTGGCAGCAGCACACGGCCCCGGCCCCACGCTGAGCCAGCATCCCCGCAAGAGCGAGCTTGGGCGCGATGCCTCGGCCCGGGTGCGCTGCCGAGCAAGCCCCGACAGAAGCATCGCGAGCGAGCTCGCTCCTACACGGGGCCGTGTCGGCTCCGCCTCGCTGCGCAACCGGAAACCCTGGCAGCGGCACGAAAACGCGCACCGAGCACGACCGCATGCGCGCCCGGTGGCAGGGGCGCACGCCCCCCAGCCGGCCTCCCCGTAGGAGCGAGCGTGCTCGCGATGTCTGGCTCGGGGTGGTGATACGGGGCGCCCCCGGAAAACCATCGCGAGCCGGCCCGCTCCTACGGGCGGGTGTCCACCTCTTCTGCCTTGGCGCGGCGCCACAGCGCCTCCTGCTCCTCCAGCCGGAGGTCGGTCATCGCCTTGCCATCGGCCCAGGCCAGTTGTTCCATGCGCCTGAAGCGGCGCTCGAACTTGGCGTTGGCGCGGCGCAGCGCGCGCGAGAAGTCCACGCCAGCACGGCGGGCGAGGTTGGCGGCCACGAACAGTACGTCGCCGAGTTCGTCTTCCAGTCGCTCGGCGTCGGCGCCCTGCGCGAATTCGGCGCGCAGCTCCGCCACTTCCTCGGCCAGCTTGTCCAGCATCGGTCCCGGCTCGGTCCACTCGAAACCGACCGCCGCCGCACGTTGCTGCAGCTTGCTGGCGCGCTTCCACTCGGGCAGGCCGCGCGAGACCCCGGCAAGCGCGCTGGCGTCGTGCGGCTCGCCGCGGGCGGCGCGCTCGGCACGCTTGATCGCTTCCCAGGCGCCCGACTGCGCCTCGCCATCCGGGTAGCGGACGCCGCCGAAGACGTGCGGATGGCGCCGCACCATCTTGTCGCCGATCGCGTGCGCGACGTCGGCGAAATCGAACAGGCCACGCTCGCGGGCCATCTGCGCGTGGAACACCACCTGCAGCAGCAAGTCGCCCAGCTCCTCGCGCAGATCGGCGAAGTCGCCGCGGTCGATCGCGTCCGCGACCTCGTAGGCCTCCTCGATGGTGTAGGGCGCGATCGAGGCGAAGTCCTGCTCGCGATCCCACGGGCAGCCGCCCTCCGGATCGCGCAGGCGCGCCATGATGGCGAGCAGGTCCTCGAGCGTGTAGCGCTCAGCCACGCGCGCGCCGGCGGCGGCCACCGCGCTCGTGCCTCACGCCGCCCTCGCGATCGCCAGCCGGGCTTTCCAGTCCGCCGCCGGGTCGCCCACGGCCAGGAATTCCGGATTGAGCACCGACTCCTTGGTGTTGTAGCGCAGCGGCTCGCCCTGCAGGTCGAGCACCGCGCCGCCGGCCTGCTCCAGCACGCACTGCGCGGCGGCGGTGTCCCACTCGCTGGTGGGACCCAGGCGCAGGTAGACGTCGGCGACGGCGCGGGCGACCAGGCAGAACTTCAGCGACGAGCCCATCGCCACGGGCTGGTGCGGCGCGCCCAGCAGCGCGTCGAGGAAACCGTGCGTGTCGGCGCCGTGCGAGCGGCTGCCCGCCACCACCGCCGGCGCCGCCAGTGCGCGCGTGCCGATGCGCTGCCACGGGCCGCCGGCGTGCTGCTGCAGCCACGCGCCCTGCCCCGCCGCCGCGGCGTACAGCTCGCCCGTGACCGGGGCCAGCACCACGCCGAGCACCGGGCGGTGGTCCTCGATCAGCGCGATGTTGACGGTGAACTCGCCGTTGCGCTTGACGAACTCCTTGGTGCCGTCCAGCGGGTCCACCAGCCAGTAGCGGGGCCACGTACGGCGCTGCTCCCACGCCACGGCGCGACCTTCCTCGGACAGCACCGGCAGCGCCGGATCGAGCGCGGCCAGGCCCTCCATGATCACCCGCTGGGCAGCCAGGTCGGCGGCGGTGAGCGGCGAGGCGTCGTCCTTGTGCTCGACCGCGAACTCGTCGCGGTAGATCGCCAGGATCGCCGCGCCCGCGTTGCGGGCGATCGAGCCGACCTGGGCCAGCAGACCCGATTCGGGAGCGCCGCTCATGGCTGGAACCTCCCGGCCAGGTACTCGCGCGCCATGAACAGCGCGGCGATGGAACGGCCCTCGGTCACGTCCTCACGCGCGATCAGGGTGTGCAGCTCGGAAAGCTTCCATGGCACCACGTCCAACTCCTCTGGTTCGTCGCCGGGCAGGCGTTCGGGGTAAAGGTCCTGTGCGATCACCACGTGCGCCATGTGCGTCATGTAGCCGGGCGACAGCGACAGGTTGTGCAGGATCTTCAGGCGGTTGGCGCCGTAGCCGATCTCTTCCTTCAGCTCGCGGTTGGCGCCCTGCTCGGCGGTCTCGTCCTGGTCGAGCCGTCCCTTGGGCAGCGAAAGCTCGTAGCGGCCCACGCCGGCGCCGTATTCGCGCACCAGCAGCACGGTGTCCTCGTCGAGCATCGGCACGATGATCACCGCGCCCAGCCCGCTGGCGCGCAGCCGCTCGTAGGTGCGCCGCTCGCCGTTGGAGAATTCGAGGTCCAGCTGCTCGACGTGCAGGAAGCGGCTGTCGACGCATTCGCGGGTGGCGTGGATGATCGGTGGCTTGCGCATCGTTCGATTCTAGCCGTTGGGAATGTCATGCAGCCGTTCAAGCGCCAGCGCGTGGATCGCCGGCACGCCGGCGAGCACGCTGGTGGTCGCCAGCCCGGGGGCGCGGCCCTGGAGATCGGTGAAGACCCCGCCCGCCTCGCGCACGATCACCGCCAGCGCGGCGATGTCGAGAATGTTGACGTCCGACTCGATGACCAGGTCCAGGCTGCCGCGCGCAAGCAGGTGATAGTGGCAGAAGTCGCCGTAGCCGCGAATGCGGCTGCTGTCGCGAATCAATCCCCCCAGCGCGTCCCAGCGCGCGTCGCCGGTGAGCGTGCGCACGTTGCCGATCGACAGCGACGCCTGCGCCAGCGCGCTCGTACCGGCCACCTGCACGCGCTCGCCGTCGAACCAGGCGCCCTGGCCGGTGCGGGCCCAGAAGGTTTCGCCGTAGACCGGCGCGCAGGACACGCCGAGCAACAGTTCGCCCCGGTCCATCAGTGCGATCTGCGTGGAGAAGAACGGCGTGCGCCGCACGAAGCTCTTGGTGCCGTCCAGCGGATCGACCAACCAGAGCAGGCCCTCGCGCGAGCCCTCCAGGCCGTACTCCTCGCCGTAGATGGCGGCCTGTGGCAAGGCCTTGGACAACACCGCGCGGATCGCGCGCTCGGCCTCGCGGTCGGCGGCGGTGACCGGCGTGGCGTCGGGCTTCCACTCCACGGCGACCCCGCGGTTCCAGTAATGGCGGAGGATCTCCGCCGCCGCGGCTGCCGCTTCGCGCGCGGCGTCGAGCGCCTGTCCGAGGTCGCAGTTCATGGCGAGGTTCCCGGTACGGCCGCGGCCAGGCCGCCGCGGCGATGCAGTTGCACCGAGCCGTCGGCGGCCGGCGGCCCGAGGCGCGCCAGCCAGTGGCGCAACCGGGTGTCGGCGCTGCGCGGCTGCAGGCGCAGGTCCAGGCGCCATCCGAGGGAACTGGCCTGCCAGCGGCCGTCGGCGGCGAGCGGACCGTCGCCGTCGTCGCGCAGCCGCCCCTGCAGCACGCCATTGGCGCCCTCCAGCGCCATGGTGAGATCGCCGAGTGCGACGCCGCCGCCGCGGGTGCGCATGGCGGCGTCGTGCCAATGGACCTGGCCCTGCAACGCGAGTGGCCAGCCGCCCTGCAGCAGCACGCGCGGCAACGTGATGTCGAGCCGGCCCTGCGGGCGGCCCAGCGGGGTGACTGCCTCGCCCGTCCAGTCGGCAAGGTCGAGCTGCGCGGTCACCCCCCGCCACAGCAGACGCCCCTGTGCATCGCGCTGCAGGCGGCCGTGGGCGGTGAGCTGCGGCCCGTCGAGCGCCAGGTCCAGATCCACGTCTCCCCACAGCGCGCGGCGCGAAAGCTGCCAGCGCAGCCGTCCGAGCGGGCGCCCGTCCGGCCCGAGCAGGCGCTCGGCGCTGCCGTTCCAGACCAGCCCGTGTACCCCCTCCAGCGACAGTCCGTGCAGCCGCGGCTGCAGCCAGGGCAGCAGCCATCGCGCCGGCAGGAACAGCACCAGCGCCACGGCGAGCAGCAACGCCAGGGCGACGAACAGCCAGGCGGTACGTGAAGGTTTCACGGAGCTTCGATGCGCTTGAGCGGCCATCCCGCAAGACGGATCATAGCCGGATGAGTACGCTTCTCCCCGCCCGCACAGGCAACGCCGCCCTGGCTGCACGCGATCTGCGACATGTCTGGCACCCGTGCACGCAGATGCAGGACCACGAAAGCATTCCCATGGTGCCGATCGTCCGCGGCGAAGGCGCCTGGCTGATCGACGCCGACGGACGCCGGTACCTGGACGGCATCAGTTCCTGGTGGACCAACCTGTTCGGCCACGCCAATCCGCGGCTCGCCGCGGCGCTCGCCGACCAGGCCCAGCGCCTGGAGCACGTGATCTTCGCCGGTTTCACCCACGCGCCGGCGATCGAGCTGGCCGAGGCGCTGGTGCGCATCACGCCGCCGGGACTGGAGCGGGTCTTCTTTGCCGACAACGGCTCGGCGGCGATCGAAGTGGCGCTGAAGATGAGCTTCCACTACTGGCTCAACCAGGGTCACGGCGAGAAGACGCGCTTCATCGCGCTGACCGGCAGCTACCACGGCGAGACGCTGGGCGCGTTGTCGGTGAGCGACGTGGCGCTGTACCGCAAGACCTACGCGCCGCTGCTGCTGACGCCGATCCTGGCGCCCTCGCCGGACGCCTACGAGGGCGAGCCGGGCGAGTCGCCGGCGCAGCTGGCGGCCCGCCGCCTGGGCGAGTTGCGCGCGCTGCTCGAGCGCCACGCGCACGAGACCTGCGCGGTGATCGTCGAGCCGCTGGTGCAGTGCGCGGGCGGCATGCGCATGTACCACCCGGACTACCTGGCCGGCCTGCGCCGGCTGTGCGACGAGTTCGACGTGCACTTCATCGCCGACGAGATCGCGGTGGGCTTCGGGCGCACCGGTACGCTGTTCGCCTGCGAGAGCGCCCGCGTCCGGCCGGACTTCATGTGCCTGTCCAAGGGCCTCACCGGCGGGTTCCTGCCGCTCTCGGCGGTATTGACCACCGAGGCGGTGTATGCGGCGTTCTACGCCGAATACAACGCCGGCAAGGCCTTCCTGCATTCGCACAGTTACACCGGCAACCCGCTGGCCTGCCGGGTGGCACTGGAGACGCTTGCGATCTTCCGCGACGAACCGGTGCTGGAGCGCAACCGCGTGCTGGCCGCGCACCTGGCGCAGCGGCTCGCACCGCTGCGCGACCATCCCCACGTGGGGGACGTGCGGCAGACCGGCATGATCGCCGCGGTCGAGCTGGTCGCGGACAAGCGCACGCGGAGACCATGGCCGGCCGGCGAGCGGCGCGGCCTGCGCGTGTACCTGCATGGCCTCGAGCACGCGGCCCTGCTGCGCCCCCTCGGCAACGTGGTCTACTTCATGCCGCCCTATGTGGTGGACACGGCGCAGATCGATCACCTGGTCGACGTGGCGACCGCCGGCATCGAGCGGGCCGTCGCCTGACCCGGGGCTGCCGCTCAGTGTCCTTGCACCGTGATGCTCGGGTCGAGCCGACCCAGGGCGTGTGCGGTATCGCGCGCCCCGGTGCGCCGCAAGTCGTCCTGGCTGTAGCTGCGTCCGACCACCGGGAGGCACACCCCACGCGCCGCGGCCATCCGGCTGTCGGTGGCGGGCAGGCAGTCCCGGAGCTCCGGCGATCCTTCCTTCGGCGCCGTCGCATCCCGGGCGGCGGCTGGTGGCGGAGCAGCAACCTGGCCGAGTGCCGGACCACTCAGCAGGAGGGTGACGACCAGAGCGGAGCCAAGCGAAGGCATGACGGCGATCCCGTGCGGCGGCACGGTCATGCTGCGCCCATGCCGGCCCGCAGGCAATGCGTCCCCGCGCAGGCGCCCCCGCGACGGTTCATGTAGGCAGACCGCGCGGTCCGGTTAAGCTTCCGCTTTTGCCGCGAGCGTTCCATGCGCACCATCCGCATCCATGTCGATCAACCGCTGGCGACCGGGCTGGAACTGGCGCTGCCGGCGCAGGCGGGCGAACACGTGGCGCGCGTGCTGCGCATGGGCGAAGGCGACCCGCTGGTGCTGTTCAACGGGGACGGCCACGACTACGCGGCCTCGCTCACGGCCGTCGGCAAACGCGAGGTACGCGCGCGGGTCGCGGCGGCACGGGTGGTCGCCAACGAATCGCCGCTGCGGCTGACCCTGGCCCAGGGTGTCGCCCGTGGCGAGAAGATGGACCTGATCGTGCAGAAGGCGACCGAACTCGGCGTCGCGTGCATCGTGCCGCTGCTGACCGAGCGTTCGGAGGTCAGGCTGGACGCAATGCGCGCGGAAAAGCGCCTGGCCCACTGGCGGGCCGTGGCTGCCAGCGCCTGCGAGCAGAGCGGACGCGCCCGCCTGCCGGTGGTGCTGCCCACCCAGCCGCTGGAAGCCTGGCTGGCCGGCCTGCCGCGGGATGGCGCGTTGCGCCTGGCGTTGCTGCCCGAAGGCGACCGCTCCGCACGCGCGCTCGCCTTCGGTGCGGCCGGGGGGCTGCTGGTGGTCGGACCGGAAGGCGGCCTCGGCGAGCGGGACACCGCCGCGCTGCGTGCGTCCGGCTTCGATGGCCTGGTGCTGGGACCGCGCATCCTGCGCACGGAAACGGCCGGCCTGGCGGCGCTGGCCGCGCTGCAGGCCCTGCACGGGGATCTGGGCTGACCGCCGCGGGCGGTTCAGCCGACTTCGCTTGCCTGCTCGACCGGCTCGTGCGCCGTGTCCAGCAGGCGCGCCAGCTCCTGCTCGATGCCTTCGAGGTCCGGGATCACTGCGATGTCGTCGCGCACCAGCACCTGCGCCTTGACCCCGGGCGGCAGCGGCGTGCCGTCGTGCGTGGGGATGACCAGCTCGGCATTGAGCGTGGTCAGGCGCGGAAAGCCCTGGGTCAGCACGGCGATGAACGGCAGCCTGGCATTGCCGCCGGGCGCCTTGAGCACGGCCACGCGCACGGTGAGTTCGGCGTCGCCCTCCGGCGCGCCGGCAAGCTTGGTGAAGGCGACCAGCGGTACGCGCCAGCCGCGCCAGGCGATGCGCCCGAGCAGCCACTCGGGAGCGCCCTGCACCGGTTCGGGCGTCGGCAGGGTGATCACCTCGGCCACGGTGGCATTGGGCAACAGCAGGCGCAGCTGGCCGACCGGCACCAGCACGCAGCGGATCTCGCGCGGCAGGGGTTGTTCGCTCATCGCTCACCTTCCAGGAAATGCTCGGCCAGGCGCGCGGCCAGCTCGCGCGGCGTACCCGCGTAATGGGACAACCGCTCGGCCAGGACGCCGCTGACCATGTCGGACGCGTGCGCGCCGCCGACCGCCTCCACCCACACCTGGCCACCGCGGTCGTGGACCGCCTGGCAACCGCCCACCGCATCGGTGGACCGCCCGGCGAACACGATCGCGACGACCTCGCGGCCGAAGGTACTCGCCGCCAGGGTGAAGCTGGCATCGATCGAGGGAACGTGCGCGGCGTCACCGGCCACCGGGTCGAGCTCCACGGTGCCGTCGCGCTGCAGGCGGACCTGGCGATCGGAAGGCACCACGACCACCTCGCCCGCACGCACGCGCATGCCCGTCTCGGCCAGCCGCACCGGCAATGCGCACTGCGCGGCGAAGTAGTCCACCAGCCCGTCCGCCGGCCGACCGGCGAGATGCTGGGTGTGCAGTACCACGACGGGCAGCCCGGCCGGCAGGGCGGCGAGGAACTGGCCGACCGATTCGGTGCTTTCCGTGGTGGCGCCCAGCACCACCAGCCTCGACAGGGGCTCTGCGGCCTCGTCGGAGGCCTGCGGCGCGGGCTCGTAGTGTTGCGGTGCGATCGCCTCTTCCATGGACACCAGCTCGAGGCTGAGGCCCGGCTTGATCGGCGATTCGGCGGCCTCCCCCTCGGGCGCGAGGAAGTCGGCCGCGCTCATTTTCTGGATCCCGAACATCGCGGGACTCGCGGCCTCGCCGCTGGTGGTTTCCGCCGGCGTGTCCGGATCGAGCAGCGTCCAGCTGTCGGAGACGCGCGTCGCGGCGGGCGCCGCGCTCGCGGCGCGCGGGACGGTCGCCACCTGCGCATCGTCCAGCGGCGCCAGCTCCAGATGGTCGAGCTGGAACGAACCTCTGGCCACCGGCTCCGTCACCGGTTCGGCGGCAGCTGCCACGGCGACCGGTTCGGGCTCCGGCTCGCGCGCGGCCTCGACCGGCGCGATCGTTTCGACCGCATCGTCTTCCGGTGGCGCGCCGAAATCCCCGTCATGCAGGAGGCTGCCCTCCCCCGCGGCATAGTTGAGGCCCGAGCCGAAATCCTCCGCGTCCGCCACCGTCGTGTCAGAGGCGAGCAGCGCTTCGAGCTCGGCAGCCAGCGTTTCGGACGCGGCAGCCTGGCGCGCCTCCTCGTCCTCCGCGGGCGGGGCGGGGGTTTCGTCGGCGACCGCGACCGGTGGCGCCACCACCGGCACCGGCGCCGCCTCGGCGACCGGTTCGACGGCCGGCGGACGCGGCGGATCCGCGTCGCCTGCCGCGAGCACCTTCATTGCCAGGTGCCGGGCCCAGCGCGCGCGATCCCAGCCCTGCAGCGCACGGCTGGCCTGGGCATCGTTGAACACCACGCGCGGGCGATCGCCGTCCAGCGCCTCGTCCAGGCGATCGAGCGCGCCGTCGTCCTCGTCGTCCAGGTTGACCACCATGACGTCGGCGTCGAGCGAAGCGACCAGCTCACGGCTGAGGCCGGACAGCGGGCCTTCGTGGACGATGCGCGCGCCGCGCTCGCTCAGCGCGGTGCGCAGCTGTTCCCCCAGGCCCGCATCGTCGAACAGCAGCGCGACCGCCGGTACCGCCTCAGCCAT
The DNA here is from genome assembly GCF_037137055.1 of Fulvimonas yonginensis. Lineage (NCBI taxonomy): Bacteria > Pseudomonadati > Pseudomonadota > Gammaproteobacteria > Lysobacterales > Rhodanobacteraceae > Fulvimonas > Fulvimonas yonginensis. The sequence continues at coordinate 382,119 of NZ_JBBBNY010000002.1, read as the reverse complement.
TGACCGCCTCCATCGCCCGCTGCTCCAGCACCTCGGCGATCTGCGCCAGCAGCTCGGCCTCCTGGTAGGGCTTGCCGAGGTAGCGGTCGACGCCGATGTCGAAGGCGCGCTGGCGGTGCTTGTCGCCGGTGCGCGAGGTGATCATGATGATCGGCACCTCGCGCAGGCGCGGATCGGCCTTCATCTGGGTGGCGAGTTCGTAGCCGTCCATGCGCGGCATCTCGATGTCCAGCAGCATCATGTCCGGCACGCGCTCGTGCAGCTTCTCCAGCGCGTCGATGCCGTCCTTCGCCGTGGCCACCTCGTAGTCGTGGCGCTCCAGCACGCGGCCGGTGACCTTGCGCATGGTGATCGAGTCGTCCACCACCATCACCAGCGGCTTGGCGCGCGGCTCCTCGACCACCGGGACCTGCACCGCGGCCAGGCCTTCGGCCAGGCGCTGCTCGCGCCGGGCGATACCGTGACGGACCAGCGGCGGCAGGTCGAGAATCACCAGCACCGAACCGTCGCCCATGATGGTCGCGCCAAGCACGCCAGGTACCGAACTGACCTGCGGGCCGACCGACTTCACCACGATCTCGCGCGAACCGACGACGCCGTCGATGCGGATCGCGGCACGCAGGTCGCCGGTGCGGGTGAGCAGCAGCGGCACCTGTTCGTCCTCGCCGCCGTGACCGGGCGGGAGGCCCAGCAGCTCGGACAGGTCGTGGATGCCGTAGGCCTCGCCGTTGTAGTCGAAGCTGGGGTTGTCCTGGGCCAGGCGCTCGGCCAGCTCGTCGGGATCGATCCGCGCCACGCCCTGCACCGAGGTCATCGGGATAGCGAAGCTCGACTCGCCCAAACGCACCACGATCGCCTGGGTCACCGCCAGGGTGAACGGCAGGCGCAGCACGAAGGTGGTGCCCTGGCCGGGCTGCGACTCGATCGCCAGCGAGCCGCCGAGCTGCTTGATCTCGTTGGCCACCACGTCCATGCCCACGCCGCGGCCGGCGAGCTGGGTCACCTGGCTGGCGGTGGAGAAACCGGTCTGCGTGATCAGGCTCAGCAGCTGGTCGTCGCTGGGACGGGCGTCGGGCCGCAGCAGGCCGCGCTCGATCGCGCGCGCGCGGATCGCCTCACGATCCAGGCCGCGGCCGTCGTCGCTGACGCGCACCACCACCTCGGTGGCCTCGCGGGCGACGCGGATGCGTACCGCGCCCTCTTCCGGCTTGCCCGCCTTGCGGCGTTCGGCCGGCGTCTCGATGCCGTGCGCGATGGCGTTGCGCAGCATGTGTTCGAACGGCGCCTTGATGCGGTCGAGCAGGTTGCGATCCATTTCGCCGTGGGCACCCTCGACGTACAGCTGGGCACTCTTGCCTTCCTCCTGCGCGGCCTGGCGCAGGGTGCGGCGCAGGTTCGGCACCATCGTGTCGAACGGCAGCATGCGGGTGCGCAGGAGGCCGTCCTGCAGTTCCGCGCTGACGCGCGACTGCTGGATCAGCAGGGTCTCGGCCTGGCGGGTCAGCTCGTCCAGCATGTTCTGGATCGACACCAGGTCGGACACCGACTCGGCCAGCGCACGCGAGTACTGCTGCAGCTGCGAGAAGCGGTCGAGCTCGAGCGGGTCGAACACGCTCATGCCCGCTTCGCGGTGCTCGCGCTGGTAGCGCGCGATGATCTGCGCCTCGGTCTCGATCTCGAGCATGCGCAGCTGGCTGCGCAGACGCTGCACGGTCTGATCCAGCTCGACCAGGTTGAAGCGGTAGCCGGCCACCTGCTGTTCCAGGCGCGAGCGGTAGATCGCCACCTCGCCGGCGTGGTTCACCAGGTCGTCGAGCAGTTCCGCACGTACGCGGATCTGCTCCTGCGGCGAGCGGGCCTCTTCCTCGCGGTCGGACAGCAGCTCGGGCAGCAGCTCGGGCAGCGGCGCGGCCGGCACGGGCGGGGCCGCGACCGGCGCCGACCCGGAGGGCGCGGCCTCCTCGGCCAGCCGGTCATGTCCGGCCATGGCCAGGAAGCGATCGATCAACGCCTGCGGGTATTCGATCGGCTGGCCCTGGGATACGCGCTTGACCAGCGCGTGCAGCGTGTCGAAGCCGGCTTCCAGCGCACCGATCAGCGCCGCGACGTCGCGCTCGCCGACCGGCTTTTCCAGCAGCGTCTCGATCGCGTGGGTGAGGTCGCCCACCGGCACCAGGCCGGCGATGCGCGCACCGCCCTTGAGCGTGTGCAGGTCGCGCTGCAGGCCGGCCGCGTGCGCCATCTCGGTCGGCTCGGCGCGCCACTGCGCCAGCAGGCCGTCGGCGTGGTCGAGCAGTTCGTGCGCTTCCTCGGTGAAGATCTCGAGCAGGTCGGGGTCGATCTGGCCCACCCATGGGGTGGCCGGCGCGGTCGCCTCCGGGGCGTCGTCGTGGGCCGCGACCTCCTCGGTTGCCTGCTCCGGCTCCTCGACGGCCGGCGACGGGGTCTCCCCGGTGTCGGCGGCGAGCTCGGGCGCCACCGGCGCACCGTCCGCGGGCGACGCCTCGGCGATGTCGCCGTCGATCACGATGTCGTCCTCGACACCGGCGGTGTCGACCGCCTCCTCGGGCGCGGCCAGTCCAGGGTCGGACAGCTCCGGCTCAGGGGGGGCAGCGGATTCGTCCTGCCCGGCCGGAAGCACGTCCTCCGGCTCGTTCAGCAGGTCGTCGAGCAGCGTCGCGAGGTTCTGCTCGTCGTCGGTGATGTCGAGCGCCGACTCGGTCGTGTCCGACTCCCCGGTGTCCAGCTCGAACGCGTCCAGCGCGGCCAGCAGCTCGCCGGCGTAGGCGTCGTGCTCGTCCTCCGCCGCCGGCTCCGGCGCGGCTTCCGGCTCGCCCAGCGCATGATCCATGCCGGCATCGAGGGCGGCAGCGGCGACGTTCTCGCCAGGAAGCTCGGTCGGCAGCTCTTCCGCGTGCGGATCGAACAGCACGTGGGCGACCTTGGGCTCGGGCTGGGCGTCGCGCAGTTCGGCCAGCCGCGCCGTCAGCGCATCCACCGAAGGCAGTTGCGGGTCGGGCGCGTCGAACTGCGCCATCACGTGGTCGACCACGTCGGCGGACTGCGCGAGCAGGTGCGTGCCTTCCTCCGACAGCGGCGCGGCGGCGGCGCGCAGACGCTTGAGCAGGCTTTCCAGCGGCGACAGCAACTGGGTCAGCAGCGGGATGTCGACCATCGCGATGGCGCCGTGCAGCGTGTGCACCGCGCGCAGCAGGGCGTCGTCCACGCGCAGTTCGCCGTCGGCGCGGGCCAGCGCCGCGCGGATGGTCTGCAGGTACTGCGCCACTTCGCTGCGCAGGATCTCCAGCAGGACCGGGTCGACCGGGGGCATCACCGGCAGCGGTATCGCGTCGGTGGGCGGCGGCGGTGCGCTGACCGCGGTGTGGTCGGTGTGGGCCGCAGCCGGGACCGCCTCGGCTGCCACGTCCAGGCGCGGCACGCGGCGGCGCACCACGCGGCGCACGGTTTCGGTGGCGGGGGCGGCATGGTCGCTGATCTGCGCCATTTCGCCCGCGGCGAGGCGGTCGGCGGTGGCCATGATCGCGGCCAGCGGCGCGCTGGGCGTGCCCTCCCCCTTCAGGGCCAGCAGCAACTGCGGCAGCGCGTCGATCGCGGCCTGCACCAGCGCCTGTACACCCTCGTGCGGCTGGATGGTGGCATCCAGCACGCGGTTGAGCATGTTCTCCACCTTCCAGGCGAATTCGCCCAGCACGCTGGCGCCGACCAGGCGGCCGGAGCCCTTGAGCGTGTGGAAGGAACGGCGGATCGGCGTGAGCGCGGCCAGCTGGGTCGGGTCGGCCAGCCAGGTCTGCTGGGCGCCGCGCAGGTTGTCGATCTCCTCCTGCATTTCCTCCAGGAAGATCTCGCGGATGTCGTCGTCGATGCCCTCGGTGCCGAGCTGGAAGCCGGCGTTGCCGGCCAACGCGTCGGCCGCCGGCACCTCCTCGACGACCTCCTCCTCGATCTCGATCCAGTCCCCTGCGTCCTCGGCGGTGCCGGGTGCGGCCGTCGGCTCGGTCTGCGCCAGGCGCAGGCCGGCCAGTTCGTGGGCGGGGGTCTGCAGCGGCTCGCTGTGCCCGATCAGCAGGCTGGTGAGGTCGTCGCCGTCGGCCACGCTCACCGGCTCGGAAAGCGCGGGCGCCGCTGCGTCAATGGCCGGCGCCGGCACCGGTTCCGGCGCCCGCACCGGCGGCTGGTAGGCCTCGGCGGCGCGAGCGGCCGGCAGCGGCCAGTAGCCGAGCGAGCCGAGGCTGTGCTCGGCCACGTCGAGGATGTGTTCCAACCCACCACGATGCTCGCGCGCGGCCTCCAGGTAGTACTCCAGCGCGGCCAGGGCGTCGGCCAGATGATCCATCTGCGCGCTGCCGGGCACGCGCCGGTCCACCAGCATCTCGTTCCAGACGTAGCGGCCGATGCCCTCGGCCAGTTCCGCCGGACGCGGCGCCGAGAGCATGCGCAGGGCGCCGGAGACCTCGTCCATCAGGGCCGGCGTGCCCTCCAGCTGCGCCAGGTCCCAGCCGGCCTCGACGAAGGCGACGATCGCCTCCTTGACCTTGGCGGTATTGGCGATCGCCTCCTGCATCAGCGTCGCCAGGATGCTGCGCGCTTCACTGCGCGGCAGCGCCGGCGCCGTGTCCTCGTCCACCGCGAGGCTCTCGGAGGCGAGGTTGTCGTCGGCACCGAGGCTCTCGATGTGGTCGTCGAGCGACGATTCCACGTACAGCAGCGCGCCGGCGACGTCCAGCAGCACGCCCTCTTCGGGCGCGCGCACCTTGTGCGCGATCTCCTCGAGCACCCGGCGCTGCTCGTTGACCACGCGGCGCGGCACGGCCAGGGCGAGCATGCCCAGGGTGTCACCCACGCGCTCGAGCACCTCGCCCTGCGCGCCCAGCTGCGCGGGATCGGGATCGGGCTGGCGCAGGAACAGGTCCAGCGCCTCCTTCACGCGCAGCAGGTCTTCCTTCAGCGCCTTGGAAACCGAATCGAGCAGCGCGCGGTTGTGTCCCGACATCGAGCCGCGCGCGTGCTCCAGTTCCGCCGCCTCGGGCAGCAGGCTGTCGAGACGGTAGGTCTGCTTGAGCAGCGCCATCTGCGGGCTGGCCTGGCGGGCCTGCGCCACGATGTAGAGCAGCTTCGCGGCCAGCTCGTCGGCATCGCCGCCGCGCAGGCTGGCCTCGCCCTGCTCGATCAGCTGGCGGATGTTGCGGTCGACCTTGCCGATCAGCTGGCGGATCTCGGCCGCGTGGCTCTTGAGCATGCCCTGCTCGAGGCCCTCCAGCGCGCCGGCGGCGATCCACCACAGACGGCGGCCCGGCACGGTCCAGCAGCGGCCGGCGATCGCCAGCAGCGTGTCGCGCATGCCGACCAGTTGCTGGGCCGCGTTCTGCCCGCGGAACCAGGCGAGCAACTGCTGCTGGAAGCGCAGGCGCAGCTCGGTCACGGCGGCGCGCTGCGCGGCCACGTTGACCTCGCCCTGGGCACCCGGCGCCTGCACCGGCAGCGCCTGCTCCAGGTTCGGGTTGAACAGCGCCGCCTCGGACAGGGCCTGCTGGTCGCGGCTGGCGCGCAGGTCGTTGAGCAGCGGCAGCAACACCACCGGAACGTCGCGATGGCCGCCGGAGAGGCGCTCGAGGTAGTCCGGCAGCTGCATCAGGCCGCGCATCAGCGCGCCGAAGGCCTCCTCGCGCTGGCGGACGTGATCCTCCAGCAGGCAGATGGCCAGCGTCTCCATTTCCTCGGCGACCATGGCCGCGCCGTACAGCTCGACCATGCGCAGGGTGCCCTGCACCTGGTGCAGGTGGTCGACGCAGGCACGCATGATCTCGTGCTTGCCCGGGTTGTCGACGAAGGACTCCAGCGCCTCGCGGGCGCGCGCCAGGGTCTCGTCGAGCTCCGGCTTGACCCACTGCAGGGTGGTGAAATCGATGTGGTCTTGAAGTCTCATGCGCCCCTCTTGAGCGGCTGCGCGCCGTGCGCGCATCGCGCAACCGTCGAGGTTGCCCCCTGTCGGTAAGTCCTGATCAACCCGGCAACTTGAAGTGCGCCACCGAGCGCCGCAGGTCGCTCGCCAGCTGCGCCAGGTAGCCGATCGAGTCGGCCGTCTGGCTCGCGCCCAGCGAGGTCTGCGAGGTGATTTCCTGAATCGCGTTCATCGACTGCGAAATGTCGGTCGCCGCCGCGGACTGCTGACGCGCCGCGGTGGAGATGTTCTGAATCAGCGCGGACAGGTCGTGCGACACGCGCTCGATGTCGCCCAGCGCGCTGCCGGCGTCCTCGGCCAGGCGCGCACCTGCGACCACCTCGGCGGTGGTCTGTTCCATGGAGTTCACCGCTTCGTTGGTGTCGGACTGAATGGTCTGCACCAGCGTCTCGATTCGCTTGGTCGCGCTGGCGGAGCGTTCCGCCAGGCGCTGCACTTCGTCCGCCACCACCGCGAAACCGCGGCCCGCCTCGCCTGCCGAAGCCGCCTGGATGGCCGCGTTCAGCGCCAGGATGTTGGTCTGCTCGGCGATGTCGTTGATCAGTTCCACGATCGAGCCGATCTCCTGCGAGGACTCGCCCAGGCGCTTGATGCGCTTGGAGGTCTCCTGGATCTGGTCGCGGATCGAGTCCATGCCCGAGATCGTCTCGCGCACGACCTCGGCGCCGCGCGAGGCGATCTGCACCGAGCGCTCGGCCACGTCGGCCGACTCGGCCGAATCCTTGGACACGTTGTCCATCAGCGCCGCGATCTGGTTGATCGCCGAGGTGGCGGTGCTGATCCGCTGCGCCTGGTTCTGCGCCGCGTCGGCCAGGTGGCGCGCGGTGGTCTGGGTTTCCTGCGCCGACGAGGACACCTGCTCGGAGGTCTCGTTGATCGTGGTCACCAGGGTGCGCAGCTCGTCGATGGCGTAGTTCACCGAGTCGGCGATCGCGCCGGTGATGTCCTCCGACACCGTGGTCTTGACGGTCAGGTCGCCTTCGGCGAGCGAACCCATCTCGTCCAGCAGGCGCATGATCGCCTCCTGGTTGCGCTGGTTCAGCTCGGTCGAGTCCTGGAAGCGCTTGCGCTGGTCGCGCACCAGGGTGACCACCAGCAGCAGCGCGAAGGCCACCGCGCCGGCGGCGCCCAGCACGCCCCACCACACGTTCGGGAACAGGCGGCGGAACGGCAGCTTGCCGATCTGGTCGGACAGCTCGTTCGCGCGCAGCAGCACGTTCTGCGAATCCAGCGAGGCCTGGTTGCCGGCCTGCTTGACGTCGGCGATGGCACCGGCGGCGGCCACCAGCTTGGCGATCGGATCGGCCAGCGCCTCCCAGCTCGCCTGCATGTCGGTGAGGATCTTGCGCGCGTTGGCGTCGCCCATGGCCTTCACGCCGGCCTCGGGATTGCCGTCGGTAAGGCCCTTGAGCACGGTGCCGTACAGCTGGGCGTCGCGGGCCAGGCCATCGGCCGCCGCCTGCGCGGTGTCGCCGCCCTGCAGCACTTCCTGCACGCGGCGGATCATGCGGTCGGCCAGCAGCATCTGGCGCGAGGAACCGAGCATCTGCTCGGCGCTGCCGTTGCGCTGCTGCAGGATGTTGGTGACCTGGTCCATGCTCGAGTTGAGCAGCGGCATCTGCTGCGACAGCTTGTCGGCGCGCTGCGCCGAATCCAGCACCACCGTCTTGTTGGACAGGATCTTCTTGATGTCGCCGTCGAGCTGGCCCCAGGCGTTGACCAGCGCGGTCACCGCACGGCCGGCCGGGGTGGCGTTGTTGTCGCCGTACGGCTCCATGCCACCCTTGGCATCGCCCTTGGCCAGCTTCTGCACCGCCGCGTCGATCGCGTTGCGGGTGCTTTCCAGCTCCTTGAACGAGTCGACGTTGCCGTCGGCGGCCTCCAGTGCGTACTTGGCCGTCTGCTGCGACAGCACCTGGATCTGCGTGGTCAGCGCGCTGGCCTGGCGGTCCTCGCCGTTCTTCTGATTCAGCATGAAGAAGTCCAGCGCCGCGAAACCGATCGCGATCAGCAGCAGGACAATGAGGCCGGTATAGCCCCGTTCCTTGCCGACGCCCCCTGTAGTGCTCATCGTTACACCTCGTCCGTCTTTCATCCTGCCGGGCGGCGCCTCGTTGGCGCTGCCGCTGGCGGGACCTCATCGCCCCTGTTTCCGGCCACGCCCCGGCGCCGGCCCTACCAACCGTTCGTCAGGCCGCGGCCTGGCGGAAATCCGGTGCCCGCACCAGCCGCTTCATGCTGAACACGCCCAGCTGCTGCGGTCCGACCTCGACCCGCTCCTCGACGAAACGGGTCAGCCGCGGATCGTCCTCGCGCATCGCCCCGCGCCGCTGCTCCTCGTCGACCGTGCGCTGGCCGAACACCTCGTCGACCATCAGCGCGACGCTGCCGCCGCCCTGGCGCACGATCAGCAGGCGCGTGCGCTCGGTCGGCTGCGTGCGCTCGCCGAACAGGAAGCGGTTGAAGTCGATCACCGGCACCAGGTTGCCGCGCACGTTGGCCACGCCCAGCAGCCAGGGCCGGGTCAGCGGCACCGGCGTCAGCGCCGGCACCGCCAGCAGTTCGTTGATCTCGTCGATGGCACTGACGAACAGGCGCGACCCCACCCGGTATCCGATGCCGCGCCACAGGCCGGGCGCCTCCATCTTGTCCTGCACGTCCAGCGCGTGCGCCAGCGACAGGCGCTCGTAGTGGGCCAGGATCTCGAACGGGCTGAGGTTGGCGCTCTCGTTCATGCCGCGCTCGGCAACAGGTCGTTGATGCAGGTCAGCAGTTCCTTCTCGTTGACCGGCTTGGTGATGAACGCGCGCGCGCCCTGGCGCAGGCCCCACACGCGGTCGGTCTCCATCGACTTGGTGGTGATCATCACGATCGGCACGTTCGAGGTAGCCGGATCCCGCGTGAGGGTGCGCGTGGCCTGGAAGCCGTTCATGCCGGGCATGATGACGTCCATGATGACCAGGTCCGGCAGGTCGGCGCGCACGCGCTCGATGCCTTCCTCGGCGGTGCTGACGGCGGCGACCTGGTAGCCCGCCCGCTCGAGCAGCGTGGTGAACACGCGCACGTCGGTCGGCGAGTCGTCGATGATGAGGATCTTTGCCACAGGTCTCCCCTTAAGACGCGGCAGTCAGTGGCTCTCAGACCGTGCTGACGTGACGATGGATGGCGCCAAGCAGTTCGTCGCGGGTGAACGGCTTGGTCAGGTACTGTTCGGCGCCGACGATGCGCCCGCGGGCCTTGTCGAACAGGCCGTCCTTCGAGCTCAACATGATCACCGGCGTGTTGCGGAACTGCGGGTTGTTCTTGATCAGCGCGCAGGTCTGGTAGCCGTCCAGCCTGGGCATCATGATGTCGACGAAGATGATCGCCGGCTTCTGGTCGGAGATCTTGGCCAGTGCCTCGAACCCGTCGACGGCGGTGAGGACCTCGCACCCTTCTTTCTTGAGCAGGGTCTCGGCAGTGCGGCGGATGGTCTTGGAGTCATCGATGACCATGACCTTCAGACCGGTCAAGCCGTTGTCGCTCGCGTTCAAGTTCACTCAACCCCCCCTGCTGCCCGCCCGAGGCTCAGGTAAGGCACACGGCCGAGCGGATGCCGGCCGGTGTGCATGTAAAAAAACCGCAATTTGTTCTGGAGTTGCGCCCCGGTTGCCGGCAACGCAGTCAATGCGTTGCTGTTTACCGCCTGACCGCAGCGGCGTCAAGCAAATCCTGGGCTGGATGCGCGCTCCGTCCCGCTCCGGCGGAGCGGGCCCGGCCATACAACCGCACCTACCCGACGTAGACTGTCCGGACCCCTGCCGGCAGGCAGACGAGCGCCTGCCTGCCGGCCCCTCGCAAGCCACGGAGAATTCCATGCCGCTTTCGGTTGCCGTGCTGATGGACCCCATCGGCGCCATCAAGATCGCCAAGGACACCAGCTTCGCCATGCTGCTGGAGGCGCAGCGCCGCGGCCACGCCTTGCACTACATGGAGCAGGGCGACCTGGCCCTGCGCGACGGCGCCCCGTTCGCCCGGCTGGCGCCGCTCACGGTGCGGGACGATCCGGCGGGCTGGTACGCGCTGGGCGAACGCCGCTGGCGCGACCTGCGCGAGATGGATGTGGTGCTGATGCGCAAGGATCCGCCGGTGGACGCGCAGTTCCTCTACGACACGATGGTGCTGGATGCGGCCCAGCGCGGCGGCGTGCAGGTCGTCAATGACCCGCAGGCGCTGCGCGACTGCAACGAGAAGCTTTTCGCGCTGCAGTTTCCCCAGTGCATCGCGCCGACGCTGGTCTCGCGCGACCCCGGCGAGCTGCGCCGCTTCGTCGCCGAGCACGGCGAGGCGGTACTCAAGCCGCTGGACGGCATGGGCGGGCGCGGCATCTTCCGCATCCGCGCCGGCGACGGCAATCTCAATTCCATGCTGGAAACGCTGCTGGCCGGCGGCATGCACGGCGAGGGCCGGCACTTCGCCATGGCGCAGAAGTTCATTCCGGCGATCAGTGCCGGCGACAAGCGCATCCTGCTGATCGACGGCGAGCCGGTGCCCTACGCGCTGGCGCGCATCCCTCAGGGCGACGAGTTCCGCGGCAACCTGGCCGCGGGCGGCCGCGGCGTGGGCGTGCCGCTGTCCGACCGCGACCGCTCGATCGCCGCCCAGGTGGCTCCCGAACTGCGTCGGCGCGGCCTGCGTTTCGTCGGCCTGGACGTGATCGGCGACTACCTCACCGAGATCAACGTCACATCACCGACCTGTGCCCGCGAACTGGACGCGCAGTTCGGGCTTAATATCGCCGGACAGCTGTTCGATGCGATCGAGAACGTTCCCGCGTGAGTGCCACCGTCCGCCGCCCCGACACCCCTGATCCGATCGGGGCGACCCTGCTGTTCTCGCTGCTGCTGCACGGCGTGCTGCTGCTCGGGCTGACCTTCCATTTCGTCAAGCCCAAGCCGGGTCTGCCGACGCTGGACGTCACCCTGGTCGACGTGGCCAACCGCGAGGCGCCAGACAAGGCCGACTTCCTGGCCCAGGCGAACAACCGCGGCGGCGGCCAGAGCGACCACGCCGAACGGCCTTCGCAGCCGTTCTCCGGCGCGCTGACCAAGCCTACCCCGGGCACCGCCCCGCAGCCGGTGGAAGCCACCGTGCCGCGGCCGCAGCCGGCCACGCCGTCCCGCCGCATCACCACCACCGGCCGCAGCGACTTCAGTGTCGACAGCGACACCGCCCGTCCCGAGCGCCAGACCGAGGACACGCCCACCGCGGCGGAACTGCGCCGTCGCCAGGAGATGGCGCAGCTGGCCGCCGAGCTGCGCGACCGGCGGGAGGCCTACGCCAAGCGGCCGAAGAAGAAGTTCATCTCGGCCAACACCAGGGAATACGTCTATGCGGCGTACATGCGCGGCTGGGTCGACCGCATCGAACGCATCGGCAATCTCAACTATCCGGAGGAAGCGCGCCGGCGCAACCTGCACGGCGAGCTGGAACTGACCGTCACCCTGCGCCGCGACGGCAGCGTCAAGGCGATCGACGTGATCCGCAGTTCCGGACAGCCGCTGCTGGACAAGGCGGCCGAGCGCATCGTCCGGCTGGCCGCGCCGTTCCCGCCGATCCCGAGCGATCAGCACGTCGACGAGCTCTACATCACCCGCACCTGGCAGTTTCTGCCCGGCAACGTGCTGCGCAACAAGTAGGCCGCCCGCCCGCGCCGGCCGGAAAGGATGCGTAGACACCCAACGCGGCCGCTTCACATCGCTCGCGTTACAACGCGCCTCCGTCCGCCGCATTACAATGTCTGCATGAGCGCCGTCCCCAAACCGCAGACCCTCGCCGGGCACTTCCTGATCGCCATGCCGAGCCTGGCCGAGCCGCCGTTCTCGCGTAGCGTGGCCTTTCTCTGCCAGCACGACGAGGACGGCGCGGTCGGCCTGCTGGTGAACCAGCTTTCCGAATACCGTCTCGGCGACGTGCTGGCGCAGCTCAAGCTCGACTGCACCGACCAGGAGCTGGCCGACCGGCCGGTGCTGATCGGCGGGCCCGTGCAGCAGGAACGCGGCTTCGTGCTGCACCGCGAGCACGGGCACTGGGAATCCAGCTACCGCATCAACGCGGAATGGTCGGTGACCACCTCGCGCGACATCCTGGTCGCGATGGCCGCGGGCGAGGGGCCGCGCGAGGCACTGATGGCGCTCGGCTATGCCGGCTGGAGCGCGGGACAGCTCGAGCAGGAACTCAAGGACAACACCTGGCTCACCGCCGAGGCGAACGAGCGGGTGTTGTTCCACACCCCGCTGGAGGAGCGCTGGAGCGCCGCCGCCGGCCTGGTCGGCGTGGATCCGTTGCAGCTTCCCGGCTATGCGGGCCACGCGTGAGCGTGGCGCGGCGTCTCCCGTTGCACGTGGGTCGGGCCGCATGAGCTGCGTGCTCGGTTTCGATGTCGGCAGCCGGCTGATCGGCGTCGCCGTCGGCAACCGGGTCACCGCCAGCGCCCGCGCCCTCGCCGTGGTGCCCGTGCAGTCGGGCGGACCGGACTGGCCCCGTCTGGATGCACTGCAGCGCGAATGGCAGCCCGACACGCTGGTCGTCGGGCTGCCGCTGACGCTGGACGGCGCCGAGCAGCCGGCCAGCCGTCTGGCCCGGCGTTTCGCCGAGCACCTGCGCCAGCGCTACCGCACCCCGGTCGTGCTGGTCGACGAACGACACAGCTCGCAGGAAGCGGCCCGCCGCTTCGCCGAGGCGCGCGCCGCCGGCGCGCGCCGGCGTAGCGACGCGGACAGGATCGACGCCGAGGCGGCCGCCGTGATCCTCGAACGCTGGCTTGCCGCCACGCCCGCTCCCGACCAGACTCCGACAGGCTGACCGCATGTTCATCCCATCCCGCTCCTTCGAACCGCCCGCCATGAGCTCGCGCCTGCGCCACCTGACCACGCTGGAGAACCTGCCGCGCGCCTGCATCGAGCGCCTGCTCGACCGCGCCCTGTCCATGCGTGACGCCTGCGCGCACGGCACCCGCAAGCTCGACCTGCTGGCCGGCCGCACCGTGCTCAATCTGTTCTTCGAGCCGTCGACCCGCACGCGCACCTCGTTCGAGCTGGCCGCGCGGCGGCTCGGCGCCGACGTGATCAACTTCGACATCGGATTCTCCTCCACCGCCAAGGGCGAGGAGCTGTTCGACACGCTGCACACGCTCGAGGCCATGCACCTGGACGCCATCGTGGTGCGCCACAAGGTCTCCGGCACGCCGGAGGAACTGGTGCGCCACGCCATGAGCGGCGTCTCCGTGATCAACGCCGGCGACGGCAACCGCGCGCATCCGACCCAGGGCCTGCTCGACGTGATGACCATCCGCGAGCACCGCCCCGACTTCGAGAACCTCGCCGTGGTGATCTGCGGCGACATCAAGCACTCGCGCGTGGCGCGCTCGGACGTGCACGCGCTCGCCGCGATGGGCGTGCGCGAGATCCGCCTGTGCGGCCCGGCGCCGCTGATGCCCACGCAGGAGGAATTCCCGCGCTGCCGCTTCGTCGAGGACTTCGACGAGGCGATCGAAGGCGCGGACGTGGCGATCATGCTGCGCCTGCAGAAGGAACGCATGGCGGCCACCGAGCTGCCGGACGAGGCGGCCTACTTCGCCCGCTACGGCCTGGACGTGCGGCGACTGGGCCGCGCCGCCAAGGGCTGCCTGGTGATGCATCCGGGCCCGATCAACCGCGGCATCGAGATCGCCCCGGAGGTCGCCGACGGCGCGCAGTCGAAGATCCTCGAGCAGGTCGGCAACGGCGTGTTCGTGCGCATGGCCGTGCTCGGCGAGCTGCTGGGCCGCTGAACACCGGACGCGTGCCGCGCCCCGAGGCATAATGCCGGGGCCACTCATTTCAGGGGAACGAACACCATGCGATTCACCAAGCGCACCCTCGCGCTGGCCTTCGCCGGCGTGCTGCTGGCCGCCTGCGGGCACAAGGACAAGGACGCCCCGCTGGCCTTCGCTCCCGCCGATACGCCCTACGCGGTGGCCAATCTCGAGGTGCTGGACGAGGACACGCGCAACGCCCTGCTCGCCCAGGCCGACACCCAGCTGCCGGCGCAGGTGGCGCAACTGCGCGCCACCGCCGACGAGCTCGCGGCCAAGGACGCGGACAGCGCCAACCTGCTGCGTGCCTTCGCCACGGAACTCGACGGCAAGACCATCCAGACCTTCGCCCAGAACGCCGGCCTCGACCTGAAGGGACACTCCGCCCTGTACGGCCTGGGCCTGGCGCCGGTGCTGCGCTTCGAGCTGGCCGATCCCAACGCCTTCCAGGCCTTCATCGGTCGGCTGGAGACCGCGTACGGCAAGAAGCTGGAGGTGGCCAGCATCGACAAGCAGAGCTATCGCCGTCACGTCTCCGTCGCCAGCGGCACCCAGCTGATCCTGGCGGTGGTCGGCAGGCAGGCGGTGGCCGCGATCCTGCCCGCGGATGCGGCGCAGCCGCTGCTGCGCCAGGCGCTGGGCCTGGACCGGCCGGCCAGGAGCCTGCAGGACGATGGCCGGCTGGCCGACCTGGCCAAGGCCAAGGGCTACGCCAAGTGGGCGGTGGGCGAGCTGGACCTGAGCCGCGCGCTGCCGCTGGCGGCCAGCGGCAAGGACCCGCTGTTCGGCGCGATGTTCAAGGCGCGCGCGCAGGCCGAGTCGGCGCAGACCGGTGAACCGGTGGCGAACCAGTTGCAGATTCCGCCCGGCTGCCAGGCCGATGCGGCGCGCATCGCCGCGCGCGTGCCGCAGATCAGCTTCGGTTACACGCGGCTGGACGCCAAGCACCAGGACCTGCGCTGGGACGTCGCGCTGGCCGGCGACATCGTGCAAGCCTTCAGCGGGATGAAGGTCGACCTGCCGGGCCTGGGCGCGACCGAGCCGGCCTCGCCGTTCGAGTTCTTCCTTGGCCTCCCGGTGGCGCAGATGCGCACGTTCTGGACCGCGCAGGCCGATGCGGTTGCCGCCAAGCCGTTCACCTGTCCGGCGCTGGCCGAGATCAACGACAGTTTCGCCAAGCTGGGCCCCGCCATGCAGAAGGCGGCCATCCCGCCGTTCGGTGACCTGCTCGGGGTAGGCCTTTCCCTGGATCGCTTCGCACCGGGCGCGGGCAACGCCATGCCGCAGTTCAGCGGCCGGCTGGTGCTGGGCACCAGCAACCCCGCCGGCCTGCTGGCCATGGGCCAGATGATGACTCCGGCACTGGCCCAGCTGAAGCTCGGCCCGGACGGCAAACCGGCGGCGCTGCCGCCCACCCTGGCCGGCATGTTCGGACAACCGGCCTGGATGGCGATGGCCGCGCGCAGCCTGGGCCTGGGTATCGGCCAGGGCGAGGATGCCAGGCTGGCCGAAGCCCTCAAGGCCCCGGCCGGCGAGCCGGGCCAGCTGCTGCGCATGCACCTTAGCGGCCCGATGTACCTGGACTGGATCAACCTGATGCAGCAGAAGGCCGACAGCCTGGCCTCGGCCGCCGCCGCGCTCAGCAAGGAAGGCGAGCCCGCGCCGGCCGACCAGGCCGACAAGGCCGCCGGCGCCGCCCGCAGCAAGGCGCAGTTCGACGCGATGCGCGCGCAGGCGGCACGGGTGGAGGCGATGGATGCCGAAGCCCACGTGGACAGCAGCGGGCTGGTGATCACCAGCCGCACCACGCTCAAGTAGCGCCCGGGCAACCGATCCTGGAGGGCGCCTCCGGGCGCCCTTTTCCTTTATGCGCGGTCAGGGGCAGGCAGGCCCACCCCGCCCGGACACACGGATCGCTCACAGGCGCTTCGCCCTTCCGCAACGGCATCTTCAGCCCCTCGTTCACTACGCGAATCGGTACTGAACGCTGCGGCGCCGACCCACGGCCCGTTCACGCCGCTCCTGTTGCCATGAATCCACCGATGCGCTGCATCGACTGTCGCACCGACAGCAACCCAAGGAGAGAGTCATGCGTAACCACACCGCGTTCCATCGAACCCTTCTTGCCGCTGGCTTCGTCGCCGCGCTCGCCGCGGTGCCGTTCGCCCAGGCCGGCGCGCAGGATGCCTATGCCGGATCGGACAGCTCGCAGGCGAACCAGACCGTGCCCGGCAAGGTGGATGACGCCTGGATCACCACCAAGGTGAAGTCCGAGTTCGCCACCACCAAGGAGATCCCGGCCACCAACATCTCGGTCGACACCAGCGACGGCCGGGTGCGGCTGACCGGCACCGTCGCCAACGACATGCAGAAGAACCGCGCCATCGAGGTGGCCCACCGCGTCAAGGGCGTCAAGAGCGTGGACGCCACCGGCCTGACCGTGACGGCGTCGGGCGAGTCGCCGTAACAAGCGGCGGACCCGGAGCGCAGAAAGGGGCCCGCGGGCCCCTTTCTGCCGTCCGGGCGACGCCCGACGGGACGCCGTCAGCGACGCAGCATGCCGCCGCCGAACTGGTTGTTGTCGCGGGTATCCTCCAGCTCCACGCCCTCCAGGCCCTGCGACAGCGTGTGCGCGTCGCCGCCCTGCGCGAGCTTGATGCGCAGGCGCACCTCGTTGGAACTGTCGGCGTGGCGCAACGCATCCTCGTAGCTGATCTCGCCGGCGTGGTAGAGCTCGACCAGGCTCTGGTCGAAGGTGCGCATGCCCAGGTTCACCGACTCCTTCATCACTTCCTTGATCTTGTGGATCTCGCCCTGGCGGATGTAGTCCTGCACCAGCGGCGTGCCCAGCAGGACTTCCACCGCCACGCGGCGCGCCTTGCCGTCCGGCGTGGGGATCAGCTGCTGCGCAACGATGCCCTTGAGGTTCAGCGACAGGTCCATGAACAGCTGCTGGCGCCGGTCTTCCGGGAAGAAGTGCAGGATGCGGTCGATCGCCTGGTTGGCGTTGTTCGCATGCAGCGTGCACAGGCACAGGTGGCCGGTCTCGGCGAAGTTGATCGCGTACTCCATCGTCTCTCGGGTACGCACCTCGCCGATCAGGATCACGTCCGGCGCCTGGCGCAAGGTGTTCTTGAGCGCGTTTTCCCAGTTGTCGGTGTCGATGCCGATCTCGCGCTGGGTGATGATGCATCCTTCGTGCTTGTGCACGTACTCGATCGGGTCCTCGATCGTGATGATGTGGCCGGTCGAGTTCTGGTTGCGGTAGCCCACCATCGCGGCCAGCGAGGTGGACTTGCCCGAACCGGTGGCGCCCACGAAGATGATGATGCCGCGCTTGGTCATCGCCAGCTGCTTGAGCACCGGCGGCAAGGTGAGCTCCTCGAAGGTCGGGATCTTCGACTCGATCCGGCGCAGCACCATGCCCACGCAGTTGCGCTGGTAGAAGCACGACACGCGGAACCGGCCCACGCCCTGCGCGGAGATCGCGAACTGGCACTCGTGGGTCTTCTCGAACTCCTCGCGCTGCGAAGGCGTCATGATGTTGAGCACCATGTCGCGCGCCTGCTGCACCGAGAGCGGTGTCTGCGTGATCGGCACGATCCGCCCCTGCAGCTTCATCGACGGCGCCACGCCGGCCGTGATGAACAGGTCCGACGCCTTCTTGTGGACCATCAGCTTCAGGAACGAGGTGAAATCGAATTCGCTCATGGGTGCGCTCCTCCGGGAGCGGGGAACGGGAAACGGGGAACAGGGGACGTGAGCGACAGGGAACGCCGGAGACAGCGGCTTCCATCAAGCGCATGGGTGGAGCGCAAGGCTCCCGGGCACCGTGCACCGCCCGTTCCCCGTCCCACGCTGCCCGGTCCGTGCCTCACTTGAAGATTTCCTTGTTCTTGGCATAGCCGATCGCTTCCTGCCGCGACACCAGGCCACGCTTGACCAGGTCCTGCAGGTTCTGGTCCAGCGTCTGCATGCCGTACTGCTGGCCGGTCTGGATCGACGAGTACATCTGCGCGACCTTGTCCTCGCGGATCAGGTTGCGGATGGCCGGGATGCCGACCATGATCTCGTGCGCCGCGATGCGTCCGCCGCCGACCTTCTTCAGCAGCGACTGCGAGATCACCGCGCGCAGCGACTCGGAAAGCATCGAGCGCACCATCGGCTTCTCGCCGGCGGGGAACACGTCGATGATGCGGTCGATGGTCTTGGCCGCCGAGCTGGTGTGCAGGGTACCGAACACCAGGTGACCGGTCTCCGCCGCGGTCAGTGCCAGGCGGATGGTTTCCAGGTCGCGCAACTCGCCGACCAGGATGATGTCTGGGTCCTCGCGCAGCGCCGAACGCAGCGCCTCGTTGAAGCCGTGCGTGTCGCGGTGCACCTCGCGCTGGTTGATCAGGCACTTCTGCGAGGTGTGCACGAACTCGATCGGGTCCTCGACGGTGAGGATGTGGCCGTACTCGTTCTTGTTGATGTGGTCGATCATCGCCGCCAGCGTGGTCGACTTGCCCGAGCCGGTCGGCCCGGTCACCAGGATCAGGCCCTGCGGCTGCTCGATCAGCTCGCGGAAGATGCGCGGCGCCGCCAGGTCCTCCAGCGTCAGCACCTCGGAGGGAATGGTGCGGAACACCGCGCCCGCGCCGCGGTTCTGGTTGAACGCGTTGACGCGGAAGCGCGCCAGGCCGGGGATCTCGAACGAGAAGTCGGTCTCGAAGAATTCCTCGTAGTCGCGCCGCTGCTTGTCCGACATGATGTCGTAGATCAGCGCGTGCACCTGCTTGTGTTCCAGCGGCGGGATGTTGATGCGGCGCACGTCGCCGTCCACGCGGATCATCGGTGGCAGGCCGGCCGACAGGTGCAGGTCCGAGGCCTTGTTCTTCACCGAGAAGGCCAGCAGTTCGGCGATGTCCATGGATTCCCCTTGAAGCGTTCGTCAGGATGAGCGGACTGCACAGGGAACCGCCCGGCCGTGGCGCCTTCGCGCACGCCCCGTCGCCGTCGAGCCGGCCATCCGACATCCCCCTTGGCAGCGCGACCGATACTACTCGCGCGAATGCCCGCCGGGCCAGTGGGTTACGGCGCCCGCCCCGCGAAACTGCGACCCGCTCCCGCTGCCGGGCCCCTCCCCGCCCGGGCTCGACCGGCCGCGAACCGGCAACGCGCCGCCTCCACCCGCCGCCGGCGCGCTTCGCGTTAAGGTAACGGGCCCCACGCACACCCAAGGGAACGGCATGACACGACTAGCCTTCATCGGCGGCGGCAACATGGCGCGCAGCCTGATCGGCGGCCTGCTCAAGACCGGCGCGGCGGCGTCCTCGATCCGCGTGGCCGAGCCGCACGCGCAGGCCCGCGAGGCGCTGGCCCGCGAGTTCGGCGTGGCGACCTTCGCCGAGAACCGGCTGGCCGCCGAGGACGCGCAGGTACTGGTGCTGGCGGTCAAGCCGCAGATCATGCCGGCGCTGCAGGCCGAACTGCGCGAACCGCTGCAGCGTCACCGCCCGCTGCTGATCTCGATCGCCGCCGGCGTGCGGCTGGACCAGCTCGAACGCTGGTTCGGCGCGCACCTGGCCGTAGTGCGCTGCATGCCCAACACGCCGGCGCTGATCGGCGCCGGCGCCACCGGCCTCGTCGCCAACGCGCGGGTCAGCCCGCCGCAGAAGGCGCAGGCCCAGCACATCCTGGACGCGGTGGGCCTGACCCGCTGGATCGACGACGAAGCCCTGATGGATACGGTCACCGCCCTGTCCGGCTCCGGCCCGGCGTATTTCTTCGCGCTGGTCGAGGCGCTGGAGGACGCCGCCGTCGCGCAAGGCATGCCGCGCGACACCGCCCGGGCGCTGGCCGCGCAGACCTGCCTGGGCGCCGGCCGCATGCTGGTCGAGGGCGGCGAGGCGCCGGGCGAGCTGCGCCGTCGGGTCACCTCGCCCAACGGCACCACCCAGGCGGCGCTGGAAAGTTTCGCCGCCGACGGCCTGGCGGGCATCGTCGCCCGCGCCGTGCAGGCCGCCACCCGCCGCGGCGCCGACCTCGCCGCCGAGCTCGATGCCAGGAGCTGAATCGTGATCTACCTGCTCAACGCGTTTTCCCTGCTGATCGAGATTGCCTTCGACGCCCTGGCCACGCTGTTCGTGCTGCGCCTGCTGGCGGAGGCCGGGCGGGCCGACTTCCGCAACCCGGTCAGCCAGTTCGTCTACCGCTACACCAACCCGTTGCTGGCGCCGATCCGGCGCGTGCTGCCGAACTGGCGCCGGATCAACCTGGCCGCGTTGCTGGTGTGCTACCTGATCATGCTGCTCAAACGCGTGGTGCTGTTCGCGCTGGCCGGCGCGGCGCCCCACGTGGCCGGATTGCTGGTGCTCGCGCTCGCCGAGCTGCTCGACTTCGTGCTCGTGTTCTACCTGGTGCTGGTGTTCGGCTGGTCGCTGCTCAGCATGTTCGGCGCCGACGGCTACCACCCGGTGCTGCGCCTGGTCGAGGCGATCGTCGCGCCGTTGCTGCGCCCGCTGCGCGGCAAAATGGTGGTCGGCGTGCTGGACTTCGCGCCCGCCGTGGTGATGATCGGCCTGCTGCTCGCCCGCATCCTGGTCGCGGCGCCGCTGTTCGACTGGGGCTCGCGCCTGGCCGGCGGCCTCTGACCGCCCCTTTGTAGGAGCGAGCTCCTACCCCGGTGCGCGATGCGCCCAGGCGGCGATGATGCGGTGAAGTTCGGCCAGCCCGTCGAACAGCGCCGCCGGGCCGGGCTGCAGGATGATCGGCGACTTGACCTCGTGCAGCTCGCCGTCGCGTACCGCCGGAATGGCCGCCCAACCCGGACGCGCGGCGACCTTCTCCGGCCGGAAGCGCTTGCCGCACCAGGATCCCAGGATGATGTCCGGCGCGCGGCGCACCACCTCCCCGCCGTCGGCCAGGATGCGCCGCTTGGCCAGCGGCTGGCGCGCCAGTTCGGGAAACGCGTCCTCGCCGCCGGCGACGCCGATCAGCTCGGCGACCCAGCGGATGCCGGTGATGATCGGCTCGTCCCACTCCTCGAAGTACACCTTGGGCCGGCGTGGCAGCGCCGCGGCCAGCGCGCGCACCTCGCCCAGGTGTGCCTCGGCCTGGCGCGCGTACGCCTCGGCCCTGGCTGAGGCGCCGACCATCGCGCCCAGCCGGCGGATGTAGGCCAGGATGCCGGCCACGCTACGGTGGTTGCTGATCCACACCTCCACGCCGGCCTTGATCAGCTCGCGCGCGATGTCGGCCTGGATGTCGGAGAAGCCGATCGCCAGGTCCGGCTCCAGCTTCAGGATCTCGCCGATCCTGGCGCTGGTGAACGCCGAGACCTTGGGCTTCTCCTTGCGCGCGCGCGGCGGGCGCACGGTGAAGCCGGAGATGCCGACGATGCGGCGCTCCTCGCCGAGCGCGTAGAGTACCTCGGTCGGCTCCTCGGTGAGGCAGACGATGCGCTGCGGGAAGTCGTCGGTCATCGGACGGAACGCGTGCCATCAGGGAAGGCGCAAGTATGCAGGCTGCGCTCCCGCCTGTCCGCGCCGTCAGGCGGCGCTCAATGCCCGAGCACGGTCACCGTGACCCGGCGCTGGTGCGGCTCGTGGCGGTGCTCCCACAGGTAGATGCCCTGCCAGGTGCCCAGCTGCGGCTTCCCGACGTGCACCGGCACGGTGAGGCTGACGCCGGTGAGGATCGAGCGCACGTGGGCCGGCATGTCGTCCGGGCCTTCGGCATCGTGCTCGAACATCGGGTCGCCGTCCGGCACGGCGCGCGCGAACCAGCGCTCCAGGTCGGCGCGCACCGACGGGTCGGCGTTCTCGCCGATCAGCAGGGAACAGCTGGTGTGCGCGGTGAACACGTGGGCGATGCCGGTCTGCACGTGGCTGGCCGCCACGGCCTCGGCCACCTTCGCGGTGATCTCGCTGAAACCGCGCCCGCGCGTGTGTACGACGAAACCGCCCTGGGCGACGTGCGGCGCGGGCTGCGCGTGGCTCATGGATAGAGCAGCCGGCTGGTCCAGGTCTGCCCGTGCCGGCTCCAGCGCACGCGCTCGTGCAGGCGGTACTGCGCGCCGTACCAGAACTCGACCAGGTCCGGTTCCACCACGAAGCCGCCCCAGTGCGGCGGACGCGGCACCTCGCGCCCCTCGAACTCCTTCTCGCAACGGGCCACGCGCTGCTCGAAGGTTTCGCGGTCGGGCAGGGTCTGCGACTGCAGCGAGGCCCACGCACCGATCTGGCTGCCGCGGGGCCGGCTGGCGAAATAGGCGTCCGATTCCTCCGGCAGCAGCTTGCGCGCGATGCCCTCCACCCGCACCTGCACGCCCTCGCGCAGCTGCTTCCAGTGGAAGCACAGCGCCACCTGCGGATGCGCCTCCAGCTGCACGCCCTTGTCGCTCTGGTAGTTGGTGTAGAAGCGGAAGCCGCGCTCGTCGGCCCCCTTCAGCAGCACGATGCGCGAGCTGACCCGGCCGGCCGCGTCGGCGGTCGCCAGGTTCATCGCGGTGGGTTCGGGATCGCCGCCGGCCGTGGCCTCGTCCAGCAGGCCCAGGAAGGTGTCTAGGATCTCGCGTTTGAGCATGACTCTTGCATC
This sequence comes from Fulvimonas yonginensis, assembly GCF_037137055.1. Lineage (NCBI taxonomy): Bacteria > Pseudomonadati > Pseudomonadota > Gammaproteobacteria > Lysobacterales > Rhodanobacteraceae > Fulvimonas > Fulvimonas yonginensis. The sequence continues at coordinate 359,725 of NZ_JBBBNY010000002.1, read as the reverse complement.
GTGGCGGCGCCGCGCCATCATGCGCGGATGACCAACGATCCTAGCATGCAGAACGTCGCCCTCGCCGGCCATCTGCTCGACCATTATGCCGGGCGCATCGCACGTTCACGCCGCCCCTACATCCTGGGACTCTCCGGCCTGCAGGGCAGCGGCAAGAGCACGCTCGCACGGGTGATGAAAGCCGAAGCGGAAGCCCGCGGCTGGCCGACCGACGTACTCGCGCTGGACGATTTCTACTACCCGCGCAGCGAACGCGAGACACTCGCCCGCGAGGTCCATCCGCTGCTGCGCACGCGCGGCGTGCCGGGCACGCACGAGATCGAGTTGCTGCTGTCGGTGCTGGCGGCGCTGCCGCAGGCGTCGGAGAAGCTGCCGGTCACCTGGCCGCGCTTCGACAAGGGCCGCGACACGCGCGTGCCGCCGTCGCGCTGGGCGAAGGTCACCCGCGCGCCGAAGCTGGTGATCCTCGAGGGCTGGGCGCTGGGCCTGCGCCCGCAGCTGCAGTCGGCGCTGGACACGCCGGTGAACGCGCTCGAACGCGAGGAAGACCCGGACGCTCGCTGGCGCCACTGGGTCAACAAGCAGTTGCGCGCCTACCAGCCGCTGTGGAGAAAGCTCGACGCCCTGATCGTGCTGCAGGCGCCGAACTGGGACGTGGTGCGACGCTGGCGCGGCGAGCAGGAGGAGGCGCTGCTCGCCCGGCGCGCGCCACTGGCGATGGACCCCGAGGCGATGGCGCGCTTCCTGGCGCACTTCGAACGGCTCAGCCGACATGCGCTGGCCACCCTGCCGGCGCTGGCCGACAGCGTGGTCGAGTACGACGACGACCGCCACGTCACCGGTCTCGCGCACGGCTAGTCCCGCGGGCGCGCCGCCGCGGCGTCCAACTCCCTCCGGCGAGCACCGCGGCATAACCCGCGAGCGCATCCGGCCACCGGGGCGTGAACCCGCTCGCACGCAGCCGGGCGTTGCTCAGCCGCTTGCTGCCGACGCCGGCCGGCGCCGGCCCGGCCGGCGGCACCGGGGCGCCGGCCAGCCTCGCCAGATGGTCGTACAGCACGTCCAGCGGCAGCGGCGTGTCGTCCACGCCCAGGTACAGCCCCTGGGCATCGGGGAGCAGCAGCAGGTGGGCGATCGCCGCGGCCGCGTCGTCGACGTGGATGCGGTTGGCCCAGTGCCGCCGCTCCCGCGGCACTGCCGCCGTGCCCAAGCGCAGGCGGTCGAGCAGTTGCAGGCGGCCCGGGCCGTACAGCCCGGCCAGCCGCAGCACCGTCGAGGGCCAGGGCTGGGCGGCCAGCCAGCGCTCGGCCTCCAGCAGCACCGCACCGTTGAACCCGGGCGGATCGGGCGGGGTGTCCTCGTCCACCCAGTCCTCGCCGTGCTCGCCGTAGACGGCGCTCGAGGAGACCAGCAGCACCCGCCGCAGCGCCGTCGTGTCCAGCCGCATCAGCAGGCCGCGCAGGCCGTGCAGGAACACGGCGCGGTAGGTAGCGTGGTCGCGCGCATCCGGCGCCGGCAGGTAGACCAGCCGCCTGATGCCCTCGGGCAGCCCGGCGAGCGAGGCGGGTTCGGCGAGGTCGCCGGCCAGCCACGCGATGCCTTCGCGTGCGTCCGCCGGCGGCCGCCGGCGCAGCGCGAACACCGTGTGCCCCTGCGCCCGCAGCCGCCGCGCCGCGCGCAGGCCGACGTCGCCGCAGCCGGCCAGCAAGACGCGTTCGCCCGTGGTTGCTAGCATGCGCGCATGAACCCCTCGTGCAATCTGTTCCTGATCGGCCCGACCGGTGCCGGCAAGACGTCGATCGGTCGACGCCTCGCCGCGCATTATGGCCTGCCGTTCCTGGACCTCGACCAGGAGATCGAGCAGCACTGCGGGGTGGAGCTGAGCCGGGTGTTCGAGGTCGAGGGCGAGGCCGGCTTCCGCCAGCGCGAGCGCACCCTGCTCGACGCGCTGACCGCGCGCACGGGGGTGCTGCTGGCGACCGGCGCCGGCGCCGTACTGGACGCGGACAACCGCCGCCGGCTCGCCGAACGCGGCTTCGTGCTGTGGCTCGACACCGGCATCGAACAGCAACTGGAGCGCCTGGCGCGCGACACCCGGCGTCCCCTGCTCGCCGGCGACGACCGGCGCGGCCGGCTCGAGAGCATGGCGCGGATCCGCACGCCGCTGTACCGCGAGATCGCCGATCTGCGCGTCCCCGGCACCAGCCAGGGCGTGGCGGCCGCCAGCGAACGCTGCCTGGTGCTGCTCGACCAGCACTGGCGACGGCAACAGGCCGCATGAGCACGGACGGCATCCGCACCGTCGAGGTCGCGCTCGGCGCCCGTCGCTATCCGGTCTGGATCGGCCGTGGACTGCTGGGCGATGCGGCCCGCTGGCGCGCGCGGCTGCGCGGGCGCCACGCGCTGGTGGTGAGCAACACCACCGTCGCGCCGCTCTACCTGGAGCGCGTGGCGCAGGGCCTGGAGGGCCTGCACTGGTCCAGCTTCCTGCTCGAGGACGGCGAGGCGCACAAGAGCTTCGCCAACGTGGGCCGCGTGCTGGAGGCGCTGGCTGCGCTCGGCGCCACCCGCGACGCCTGCGTGATCGCGCTGGGCGGCGGCGTGGTCGGCGACCTGGCCGGCTTCGCCGCGGCCTGCTGGATGCGCGGCGTCGACTTCGTGCAGATGCCGACCACGCTGCTGGCGATGGTCGACTCCTCGGTCGGCGGCAAGACCGGCGTGAACCTGCCGGCCGGCAAGAACCTGGCCGGCGCGTTCCACCAGCCGCGTGCGGTCGTCGCCGACATCGACACGCTGGCCACCCTGCCCGACCGCGAGTACCGCGCCGGCCTGGCCGAAGTGATCAAGGGCGCGGCGATCGGCGACGAGGACTTCTTCGCCTGGCTGGAAGCCAATGCGGACGCGCTCGCCGCGCGCGCGGACGCCCCGCTGGCCGAGGCGATCGCGCGCAAGGTGCGCTACAAGGCCGGCGTGGTCGCCCGCGACGAGACCGAACAGGGCGAGCGCGCCCTGCTCAACCTCGGCCACACCTTCGGCCATGCGCTGGAGACCGCCGGGCGCTACACCACCCTGCTGCACGGCGAGGCGGTCGCCATCGGCATGCTGCTGGCGGCGCGGCTGTCCGAACGGCTGGGCATGGGCCCCGCCGCCGACACCGCGCGGCTGCGTCGCCTGCTCGTACGCCTGGGGCTGCCCACCGGGGTGCCGGCGGGGTCCGATCCGCAGCACTTGCTCGACCGGATGCGACTGGACAAGAAGAACACCGCCGGCGCGCTGCGGCTGATCCTGTGGCGCGGCATCGGCCGCGCCGAGATCGTGGCCGGCGTGCCGGAACCGGCCGTGCTCGCCACGCTCGAGGAAGCGTGCCGCGCCGGACAGCGTTCCGCCTGAGCGGAGACAGGGCCGGAGCGCGCTCGCTCGCGATGCCCTCGGCGTTCGCGGGCAGGGCAACGCGTCGATCGTAGGGCGTCGCGGACAGGCACGCCCCCACAATGCCCGGTCGTGCGTGGCGCGGATGCCTCGCCAGTGCCGCGACGGGCCTCTAGAATGTGCCTCTTGCGGCGCCCCTGCCGCACCATCACGGACACCATGCGCCTCTACCTGCAAACCATGCCCGCCTCGTCCGAGGCGCCGCGCTACGTGCAGATCGTGCTCGAGCAGGACCTGCTCGGCGGCTGGACGCTGTACCGCGAAAGCGGCACGCAGGGCGGCAAGGCCACGCTCAAGCGCGAGCAGTTCCTCGAGCGCGAGGCCGCCATCGCCGCGTTCGAGAAGGCGCGCGACGCGCAGTTGAAGCGCGGCTTCCGCGTGATGTTCGCCCAGGGCCTGGACGGCCCGCACGGACGCTGAGATGACTGTCCCGCTCAAGAACGACCGCTTCCTGCGCGCGCTGCGCCGGGAACCCACCGACACCACGCCGGTCTGGGTGATGCGCCAGGCCGGCCGCTACCTGCCCGAGTACCGCGCCACGCGCGAGCGCGCCGGCAGCTTCATGGGCCTGGCGCAGAACCCCGAGTTCGCCTGCGAAGTGACGCTGCAGCCACTGCAGCGCTTCGAGCTGGACGCGGCGATCCTGTTCTCGGACATCCTCACCATCCCCGACGCCATGGGCCTCGGGCTGTCCTTCGCCCAGGGCGAGGGTCCGCAGTTCGCCCGTCCCGTGCGCAGCGCCGCCGACGTGGCGCGCCTGGCCGTGCCCGACATGGACGGCGAGCTGCGCTACGTGATGGACGCGGTGCGCCTGATCCGCAGGGAACTGGACGGCCGCGTGCCGCTGATCGGCTTCGCCGGCAGCCCGTGGACGCTGGCCTGCTACATGGTCGAGGGCCAGGGTTCGCGCGACTTCGCCACGCTCAAGGCGATGTGCTGGAGCGATCCGGCGCTCGCCCACCGGCTGCTCGACACGCTGGCCCGTGCGGTCGCCGCCTACCTGGCCGCGCAGGCCGCCGCCGGCGCGCAGGCGCTGATGGTGTTCGACACCTGGGGCGGACTGCTCGGGCCGGCGCCGTTCCGCGAGTTTTCGCTGCGCTACATGCGCCAGGTGGTCGCCGCGCTGAAGTCCGACCCGCAGGCGCGCGAGCTGCCGGTGATCCTGTTCTCCAAGGGCGCCCACCTGCATCTAGCCGAGATGGCCGACAGCGGCTGCCAGGCGCTCGGCGTGGACTGGACCATCGACCTGGACCAGGCGCGCCGTGCGGTGGCGGGCAAGGTGGCGCTGCAGGGCAACCTCGACCCGGCCGTGCTGCGTTCCAGCCCTGAGGTGATCCGCCGCGAGGCGCGCGCCGTCATGGACAGCTACGGCAACCATCCGGGGCACGTCTTCAACCTCGGCCACGGCATCACGCCCGAGGTCGACCCCGCACACGTACGGGTGCTGGTCGACGAGGTGCACGCCTACGGCCGTACCCTGCGCGAAGGCTGACATGGCCTGGCTGATCACCAAGTACCTGATCACCGCCGCCGTGGTGGTGCTGGTGTCCGAGGCGGCCAAGCGCAGCGACCGGCTGGGCGGCCTGCTCGGCGCCCTGCCGATGGTGACCATCCTGGCGCTGATCTGGCTCTACGTGGAACACCAGTCGCAGCAGAAGATCGCAAACCACGCCTGGTACACGTTCTGGTACGTGGTGCCGACGCTGCCGATGTTCCTGGTCTTTCCCGCCTTGCTCCCGCGCCTGGGCTTCTGGTTCACCCTGATCGCGTGCGCCGCGATCACGGTGGCCTGCTTCGCGCTGTTCGCGCTGGCGGTGCGGCGCTTCGGGATCGAACTGCTCTAGCAGCCCCCCCCCTAGCACACGCGGGCTTGCCCCGTCCACACCCGGGGCGCATGATGGGGGCGCCGGCAACCGGCCGGCCCGACAAAGGCATGGGGGTGCCGTATGTCGCGATTCCATCCTTCTGGTGCATCCGCACCGGCCGCAGGCGGTGTCCGCCTGCATTCCGGACAGCACGAGGTCTTCCGCTCACCGGCCGCCCTGGGCAACGGGGTCCGCGGTGTGCTGGCCGCCTACATCGTGCTCACTCTTGCCACTGTGGGCGTCATGCTCTACGGGCTGCAGTTGCTGCAGCAGGGCATCGACGGCGGGACCAACCCGACGCTGCAGGACGCGCTGGCCGGTGCCGGCAGGCTGCAGCTCAACCTGTTCCGCCTGCAGTGGCTGCTCACGCTGGCCTGCTACGCCTGGGCCGGCTGCTGGATCTACCGCGTGGCCTGCAACGTGCGCGCGCTCGGGGCCAAGGGCCTGGACGACTCGCCCGGTTGGGCGGTCGGCTGGTATGCGGTGCCGGTCATGAACCTGGTGCGGCCGATGCGCGCCCTGGCGCAGATCTGGCTGGGCACGCTCGCGCCGGCGCGCTGGCAGAAGCTGCCCACGCCCCGGCTGCTGGCCGCATGGTGGGGCTGCTGGATCGCCGGCAACCTGTCCTACTGGTTCCTGGCCCGGTACGTGCAGATGGCGCACACCTTCCGCGGCCTGCACACGCAGCAGCTACTGCTGCTCGCAGGACAACTGCTGAACGTGGCGGCCGCGGTGCTGTTCCTGCTCCTGGTGACGCGCCTCACCCGCATGCAGCTGCAGGAGCACGAGCGCCAGCAGGCGATGCCGGCCGCCTCCGGCCGTTCGCTGGCGGATGCCTTCGTCGCCTGACCGGGTAGCCGCCCGCAGCGGCCACCTTGTAGCGCCCTGGCCCGAAGGCCAGGGCGTGGCGCTCTAGCCGGGACGGCCATCCGGCGACCGCCCGTCGCGGGCTGCCGCGCCGACACCATCGGCGGCTTCGCAGCGGTGGACCGCCGGAGGGCGCTCCTCTACGCTTGTCCCTCCGGTACCCGGCGGTCGGCGCCTGCGACGGCCCCGGCGCCTTCGACCGCATGGGCGCTGCATCCATGAAGACCGCCTCGCCGCTTTCCGAGTACCTCGTCATCTCGCGTGGCCAGTGGGATCCGGACCGCTCGCCCGCCGAGATCCAGGACGCGATCGACCGCTTCTACGCGTGGCACGACGAGCAGGTGGCCGCGGGCCGGATGCGGCCCGGCCAACGGCTCGCCCGTGAAGGCAGGCTGGTGACCCGGCAACGGATCGTCGACGGGCCGTTCGCCGAGTCCAAGGAGGTCGTCGGCGGCTACTGGTTCATCCTGGCGGACAGCCTCGAGGAAGCGGCCCGGCTTGCCGCCGCCAATCCCTGCCTGGACTACGGCCTGGCGTACGAGATCCGCCCCATCGAGGCACGGCGTGCAAGCGCCTTCGCCCTGGCGAGCGAGACGCCCGTGCGACACGCGCCGACTCGCTGAACCCGGCCCGGGTACCGCCTGGCAGCTCGGCCGTCTGGCCGGTGCGGCGCGCGCGGCGATCCCTCGACGGCGTGGCGGCTGGCACCGATGCAGATCCGGGAGCGCGGGATCCTGGCGGCCGGGCGACGGCGCCGCGGCGCTGCACGGTGTCGCCCGCGCGCTTGGGGTGGCGCGGCCGCCCCCGTACAATCGCCCGCTCACCCCTTTGTCAGACGCGCGTGCCCGACCCGGCGCGCCATCGCGAGCCTCCGATGGAAAAGAGTTTCGAGCCCGGCCAGATCGAATCGAAGTGGTACGCCCGCTGGGAAGCAGCGGGCGCGTTCCGGCCGAGCGGCCAGGGCGAGCCCTACTGCATCCTGCTGCCGCCGCCGAACGTGACCGGCACGCTGCACATGGGCCATGCGTTCCAGCAGACCGTGATGGACATGCTGATCCGCTACCAGCGCATGCGCGGCATGAACACGCTGTGGCAGGTCGGCACGGACCACGCCGGCATCGCCACGCAGAAGATCGTGGAGAACCAGCTCGCTGCCGAGGGCAAGAGCCGCCACGACCTGGGCCGCGGGCCCTTCGTCGAGCGCGTGTGGCAGTGGAAGGAAGAATCCGGGTCGACCATCACGAACCAGATGCGACGCCTGGGCGTGGCCGCCGACTGGTCGCGCGAGCGCTTCACCATGGACGAGGGGCTCTCGGCCGCGGTGCGCAAGGTGTTCGTGGAGTGGTACCGCGCCGGGCTGATCTACCGCGGCAACCGGCTGGTGAACTGGGACCCGGCGCTGGGCACGGCGGTGTCCGACCTGGAAGTGAACAACGTCGAGCGTGACGGCCACCTGTGGTCGATCCGCTACATGACGGCCGACGGCGCGGGCTCCGTGGTGGTCGCCACCACGCGCCCGGAAACCATGCTGGGCGACGTGGCGGTGGCGGTGCATCCGGAGGACGAACGCTACGCGCACTTGATCGGCAGCAAGTTGCATCTGCCGCTGACCGGTCGCGAGATCCCGGTGATCGCCGACGACTACGTCGACCGCGAGTTCGGCACCGGTTGCGTGAAGATCACGCCGGCGCACGACTTCAACGACTACGCCATCGGCCAGCGCCACAAGCTGGAGCCGATCAACATCTTTACCCTCGACGCCAAGGTCAACGAGAACGCGCCGGAGAAGTACCGCGGCCTGGACCGCTACGAGGCACGCAAGGCGGTGCTCGCGGACCTCGAGGCGATCGGCCTCTTGGTCGAGACCAAGCCGCACAAGCTGCAGGTGCCGGTGAGCCAGCGCTCGGACGCGGTGATCGAGCCGATGCTGACCGACCAGTGGTTCGTCGACCTCACGTCCGAGGTGCTGGCCGATGGCCGCCCCGGCGGCCGCACGGCGATCACCGAGCCGGCATTGGAAGCGGTGCGCTCGGGCGCGATCCGCTTCGTGCCGGAGAACTGGACCACCACCTATACGCAATGGCTGGACAACATCCAGGACTGGTGCATCAGCCGCCAGCTTTGGTGGGGCCACCGCATTCCGGCGTGGTACGACGAGGCCGGCAACCTCTTCGTCGGCGAGGACGAGCAGGACGCGCGCCGACACGCCGCCACCGAGCCCGTCGGCGTCCTGCGCCAGGAGGACGACGTGCTCGACACCTGGTTCTCCGCGGCGCTGTGGCCGTTCTCCACGCTGGGCTGGCCGATGCAGGGACCGGTGAAGAACGAGCGCGGCGAGGTGGTCGCCAACTGGGCGCAGGACAAGCTGTTCCTGCCCAGTGCGGTGCTGGTCACCGGCTTCGACATCATCTTCTTCTGGGTCGCCCGCATGGTGATGGCTACCCTGTACTTCACCAGGCAGGTGCCCTTCCGCGAGGTCTACATCAACGCCATCGTGCGCGACGCCGAAGGCCAGAAGATGTCCAAGTCCAAGGGCAACACGCTGGACCCGCTGGATCTCATCGACGGTATCGGCCTCGAGCCGCTGGTGGAGAAGTCCACCCGCTCGCTGCTGATACCGCAGGTGCGCGAGAAGGTCGAGAAGCGCATCCGCAAGGACTACCCCCACGGCATTCCCGCGATCGGCACCGACGCGCTGCGCTTCACCTTCGCCGCGCTGGCCAGCTACAGCCGCACGATCAACTTCGACATCAAGCGCGCCGAGGGCTACAAGGCGTTCTGCAACAAGCTTTGGAACGCGGCGCGGTTCGTGCTGATGAACCTGCCCGAGGGCGCGGTGGTGGCGCCTTCGGGCGTCCCGGCCACCGAGGCGGAACGCTGGATCCTCACCCGGCTCAAGCAGACGCTGACCGAGGTCGACGAGCACTTCGCCACCTACCGCTTCGACCTGCTGGCGCAGGCGCTCTACGAGTTCGTCTGGAACGAGTACTGCGACTGGTTCCTCGAGCTTTCCAAGCCCGCGCTCAACGGCGACGACGCGGCGGCGGCCGCATCGACCCGGCACACGCTGCTGGTGGTGCTGGAGACGGTGCTGCGTGCGCTCCATCCGATCATTCCGTTCATCACCGAGGAGATCTGGCAGTCGGTAGCGCCGCGACTGGGCATCCAGGCGTCCAGCATCATGGCGCGGCCGTGGCCGAAGACCGCAGAACTTCCGTCCGACGGGGCTGCGAGCGCCGAGATCGAATGGGTCAAGGCGGTGCTCTCGGGTATCCGGCGCATTCGTTCGGAGATGAACATCGCCCCGGGCAAGACCATTCCGCTGCTGCTGGCCGGCGGCGAAGCGGCCGATCGCGCGCGGGTGGCCAAGTTCGACGCGCAGATCGCCTTCCTCGCGCGCACCGAGGCGCCGCAGTGGATCGAGCCGGGCGCCGAGGAGCCGGCGGCGGCCGCGGCCGTGGTCGGCAGCCTGCGCGTACTGATCCCGCTGGCCGGACTGATCGACCTCGGTGCGGAGAAGGCGCGCCTGGCCAAGGAGATCGCCCGTATCGAGGGCGAGATCAGGAAATGCGAAGGCAAGCTCGGCAACGCCAACTTCGTGGCCAATGCCCCGGCCGAGGTGGTGGCGCAGGAGCGCCAGCGCATCGTCGATTGGGGCCTCCAGCTGGACGCGCTGCGCGAACAGGCGCGCAAGCTCGGGTAACGGCTCGTACGCGCCGGTCATCGACCTGCTCGGGCGGCGCCGGCCGAAGAGCCCGGGCTACGCCGCTCCCTGGGAGCCCAGTGACTCCCGCTCCAGCGCCATCACGATGGCATCCTCGCGCCCGTCCCTGGCGGGGTAGTAGCGCGGGCGCCGGCCGATCTCGCGGAAGCCGACCGAGGCGTACAGCTGCTGCGCCACCGGGTTGGACGGGCGCACCTCGAGGAACACCCGCTCGGCGCCGCTCCAGCGCGCCACGTCCAGCAGCCGGCCGAGCAGGTGCCGGCCCAGGCCCCGTCCGCGCCAGGCCGGACCGATGCAGAGGTTGAGCACATGCGCCTCGCCGGCCGCGACGGACAGGATGCCATAGCCGGCCACCTCGCCCTCGCTGCACAGCACCCAGCACGGATGCCCGGCCTTGAGGCAGTCACCGAAGATGCCGGCCGACCAGGGAAACTCGTAGGACGCGTTCTCCAGCGCGCTGACCGCGGCCAGATCTTCCCGCCGCATGGCACGGACCTCGATGCGCGGACGCGCCACGGCGACCATCACGCACCTCCCGGCGCCGCCAGCGCGCGCCGCAATTGGCGCAATGCGGTCCACAGCCGGCGCTTGCCCGCGCCGCTGGCGAGCACCTGGGCCGGTTCGTCGGCGAGCACGATCTGCGCCCGGTTCATCACCGCGGCGGGCAGTTCACGGCCCAGCGCGTGGGCCTGCGTCTGGCCGAACACCAGGTAGGCGCCCACCGGCGGCACGGCGGCGGTGGGCCGCCCCTCGCGCACCGTGATGCGCCCGGCGCGTGCCAGCTCGGGCCCGTAGGCGGCCAGCGCGCGGCCGAGCAGGTCCAGTTCGCGCGGACTGCAGCCATCAGGCAGCAGCACCACGCAGGCGGCCCGCACGGCCGCCTGCGGTATGGCGGACGCAGGTTCCGCCGGCGCCGGCGCTGCGGTCACTGCCGGAGCACGCCGCACCCACGGCGTGACGCCCAGCGCGCGCAGCACCCGCGTGCGACGGGCGAGCGGTCCGCTGCTGGCCGGCGCCGGGGTCATGGCCGGGCGCGGCGGGTCCGCCGGCGGTGCGCGGCGCGGCCCCACAGGGTCACCACCGGGCCGGAGAGCAGGTACAGCGTGAACACCACGAACAGCACCCGCGGCGGGTCGATCAGGAACGGCACCAGCACCAGCACGCCGGCCAGCACCCACAGGAACGGCACGCGGTCGCGGTCGCCCATCGGCAGCGACTTGAAGCTGTAGTAGCGGAAGCGGCTGACCATCAGCAGGCCCACCACTACGGCGATGCCGAGCGTGAGGAAGCACAGCTCGGCGCCCGGCACCTGGAACTTCTCCATGCTCCACACGAAGGACATGCACACGGCGGCACCGGCCGGGCTGGCCAGGCCCTGGAAGTAGCGCTTGTCGATCACGCCCACCTGGGTGTTGAAGCGAGCCAGGCGCAGCGCGGCGCAGGCGGCGTAGAGGAAGGCGGCGGCCCAGCCGATCTTGCCCCACACCGGCCCGAAGTCCCTCAGCGCGGAGAGCGACCAGTTGTACATCACCAGCGACGGCGCCAGGCCGAAGCTGACCAGGTCAGACAGCGAGTCGTACTGCACGCCGAACTCGCTCTGGGTGCCGGTCAGCCGCGCCACGCGCCCGTCCATGCCGTCGAGCAGGGCCGCCACGAACACGGCGATCGCCGCTTCGGTGAAACGCCCGCCGATGCTCGCCACGATCGCGTAGTAGCCGGCGAACATGGCCGCCGTGGTGAACAGGTTCGGCAGCAGGTAGATGCCCCGGTGGCGGGGCGTGCGGACTGGCGCGTTCTCGCTCATGCAACGATCCGTGACGGAATGCGCGAGAGTGTAAACCATCGCCCGTCAACGGCCGCGCCAGGCTTGAGTCCGACCGGCCGGAGTGCTAACTAGCAGGTCCGGGCCTGACGCCCTCGGAGAAGCCCATGCGCCGCCTGTCCCTCGCCCTACTGTCGCTGCTGCTCGCCTCTCCGGTCGTGGCCCAGGTCTACAAGTGGACCGACACCCACGGCACCGTGCACTACTCCGAGTCGCCGCCGCCGCAGGGCACGCCGTACAAGCGCATCACGATGGCGGGTACCGAGCAGCCGGGCGGCACCGCCGCCGATGCCCAGCCCTCGCCCGCGCCGCAGGCGAAGCCGGCCGCGGGCGAAGGCACGATGCCCAACACGCCCGAGAACCTCGCCAAGTTCTGCAGCGCCCAGAAGGCGAACCTCGATCTGCTCAAGGGCAAGGAAGGCGTGGTGCTGGAGCAGGACGGCAAGTCCGTTCCGCTGGACGAGACCCAGCGCAACCAGCAGATCGCCCTGGCCGAGCAGCAGTACAGGCAGTTCTGCAGCCACTAGCCTCGCCGCGTAAGCCGGGGTGGCCAACGTATAATCGGCCTCTTTACCCCGGATTACCCGCCATGCGCCTCAGCCGATTCCACCTGGCCACCGTCAAGGAAGTTCCCGCCGACGCCGAAATCGCCAGCCACCGGCTGATGCTGCGCGCCGGCATGATCCGCAAGCTGGCCTCCGGCCTCTACACCTGGGCGCCGCTGGGTCTGCGCGTGCTGCGCAAGGTGGAGAACATCGTGCGCGAGGAAATGGACCGCGCCGGCGCAATCGAATTGCTGATGCCCGCGGTGCAGCCGAAGGAGCTGTGGGAGGAAACCGGCCGCTGGGAGAAGTTCGGCGGCCAGTTGCTGAAGATCAGGGACCGCAAGGAGCAGGAATTCTGCTTCGGCCCGACCCACGAGGAAGTGATTACCGATTTCGCGCGCAACGAGCTGAAAAGCTACAAGCAGCTGCCGGTCAGCTTCTACCAGATCCAGACCAAGTTCCGCGACGAGATCCGGCCGCGTTTCGGCGTGATGCGCGCGCGCGAATTCCTGATGAAGGACGCCTATTCCTTCCACCTGGATGCCGCCTCGCTGGGTGACACCTATGCGCTGATGTACGAGGCCTACACGCGCATTTTCACCCGGCTGGGGCTGAAGTTCCGCGCGGTGCAGGCCGATACCGGCGCGATCGGCGGCAACGCGAGCCACGAATTCCAGGTTTTGGCCGATTCGGGCGAGGACGCGATCGCGTTTTCCGACGGCTCCGACTACGCGGCCAATATCGAAAAGGCCGAGGCGCTCGCGCCCGATGCACCGCGCCCCGCCCCGCAGGCGCCGCTGGTGCGCGTGGACACGCCGCGCCAGAAGACCATCGAGGAGGTCAGCGCCTTCCTCGGGGTGTCGCCGCGGCAGTGCGTCAAGACGCTGCTGGTGCGCGGGCGCGAAGGCCTGGTCGCGCTGTGCCTGCGCGGCGACCACGAGGTCAACGAGGTCAAGGCCGGCAAGCTGGTCGAACTGCCGGGCGAGTCGGTGCTCGCCTCGGAGGAGGAGATCCTCGCCGCTACCGGCACGCGGCCCGGCTTCATCGGCCCGGTCGACCTGCCGGCACGGATTCCCGTGATCGTCGACCGCAGCGCCGCGGCGCTCGCGGACTTCGTCTGCGGCGGCAATGCCGACGGCACCCATTACACCGGCGCCAATTGGGAGCGCGACGCCCGCATCACCCGCGTGGAGGACATCCGCCAGGTGGTGGAGGGTGACCCCTCGCCGGACGGCCACGGCACCCTGCACATCGCCCGCGGCATCGAAGTCGGCCACATTTTCCAGCTCGGCCAGAAGTACGCGCAGGCCCTCGGTGCCACGGTGCTGGACGATCAGGGCAAGGCGCAGGTGATGACCATGGGCTGCTACGGCATCGGCGTCAGCCGGGTGGTGGCCGCGGCCATCGAGCAGTCGCACGACGAGGCCGGCATCATCTGGCCGGAAGCGATGGCGCCGTGGCGGGTGGCCGTGTGCATCATCAATCCCAAGAACGTGCCCGAAGTGCGCGAAGCGGCCGAATCGCTCTACCGCGAACTGGAACGGCGCGGTGTCGAGACCGTGCTCGACGACCGCGGCCTGCGCCCCGGCCAGATGTTCGCGGATCTGGAGCTGATCGGCATTCCGCACCGCGTGGTGGTAAGCGAGCGCGGACTGGCGGCGGGCACGCTGGAATATCGCCGCCGCGGCGAGGCGGAAAACCGATCCATTACCCGGGACGAACTGTTCACGCTGCTTGCCTGAAAGTAGACGGGCTGCACCGCTGATTGCTGAGCAGCCCGGTTCGGGAATTACACCACCGCGGTAATTGCCAGGCCCGGACGGGAATACCCGAAGGATTAACCGGAGTTGGAATAATCACCGAGGCTGCCGTCTTTTTGCAATTGCCCGGGCAATGGGCGAGAATCCCGGGCAACAGGACGGCACCGCTCTCACTGACGAGACGCAGACACATAATCCAAAGACTTATCCGGGAGCCACGCATGGCAGTCGATATCAAGAACCTCAATCACAATCAGCTCAATGAACTGATCAGCAAGGCGCAGGCGCGCCAGAACGAGCTGCGCAAGGAAAAGGTCGGCAAGCTGCGCGAGAAGATCCACGCCATGATCAAGGCCGAGGGCTATACCTTCGAGGATATCTTCGGTGGCGCCCGCAAGGCCCGCCGCAGCACCGGCTCGGTGCCGCCCAAGTACCGCAACCCGGCCAACCCGGAACAGACCTGGTCCGGCCGCGGCAAGCGCCCGCGCTGGTTCAACGATGCGCTGAAGGCGGGCAAGAAGGAAAAGGATCTGCTGATCTGATCCGCCGGCTGCCATGAATTGAAAAACACCGGCCTCGCGCCGGTGTTTTTTTGTCCCGGCTTCCGCCCCTCGCAAAAGGCACGCACGCCTCAGGCGGCGGTGCCGCCGACTGTCATCCCGTCGATCTTCAGCGTGGGCTGCCCCACCCCGACCGGCACGCTCTGCCCGTCCTTGCCGCACACGCCGATGCCCTCGTCGAGCTTGAGATCGTTGCCGATCATCGAAACGCGGGTCAGCACCTCCGGTCCCGCGCCGATCAGCGTCGCGCCCTTGACCGGCGCGGTGATCCGGCCGTCCTCGATCAGGTAGGCCTCGCTGGCCGAGAACACGAACTTGCCGCTGGTGATGTCGACCTGGCCGCCGCCGAAGTTCACGGCATAGAGTCCACGCTTCACCGAGGCAATGATCTCGGCCGGATCGTGCGAGCCGGCGCGCATGTAGGTGTTGGTCATGCGCGGCATCGGCAACTGCGCGAACGACTCGCGGCGGCCGTTGCCGGTGGGCGCCATGCCCATCAGCCGCGCGTTGAGCTTGTCCTGCATGTAGCCGACCAGGATGCCGTCCTCGATCAGCGTGGTGCATTCGGTCGGCGTGCCCTCGTCGTCCACGCTCAGCGAGCCACGGCGGCCCGGCAGCGTGCCGTCGTCCACCACGGTGACGCCCGGCGCGGCGACGCGCTGGCCGATGCGGCCGGCGAAGGCGGAACTGCCCTTGCGGTTGAAATCGCCCTCCAGGCCGTGGCCGATCGCCTCGTGGAGCAGCACGCCCGGCCAGCCGGGGCCGAGCACCACCGTCATCTGCCCGGCCGGGGCGTCGACCGACTCCAGGTTCACCAGCGCCTGGCGCACCGCCTCGGCGGCGAAGCCCAGCGCGCGTCCGTTCTCGATCAGCTCGCGGTAGCCGTAGCGGCCGCCGCCGCCGGCGCTGCCCTGCTCGCGGCGGCCGTTGGCCTCGGCGATCACCTGCACGTTCAGGCGCACCAGTGGACGCACGTCCGCCGCCAGCGTGCCATCGGCACCGGCCACCAGCACGGTGTCCATGGTCGCGGCCAGGCTCACGATCACCTGCTTGACACGCGGGTCGCGCGAGCGCGCATAGGCGTCGACCTCGCGCAGCAGCGCGATCTTCTCGGCATTGGGCAGGCTCTCGACCGGGTCGAGCGCCGGGTACAGCTGGCGCGCGCCGTTGACCGCCAGCGGCCGGCCGCTGCCCTGCCCGCCATGGGCGATCGCGCGGGCGGCCCTGGACGCCTCCAGCAACTGCGGCAGCACGATCTCGTCGGAGTAGGCGAAGCCGGTCTTCTCGCCGCTGATCGCGCGCACGCCCACGCCCTGCTCGATCGAATGGCTGCCGTCCTTGACGATGCCTTCCTCCAGCAACCAGGACTCGCTGCGCGAGTGCTGGAAATACAGGTCCGCCGCGTCGACCGACGGCCCCATCAGCTGGGCGAACACGCGCTCCAGGTCACGGGTGGCCAGGCCGCCGGGGGTCAGCAGCTTGTTCTCGACGTGGGCGATGAGGGAATCCATGGGCGATCCGGAAGCGGGCGAAAACGGGACTATCCCACATGGGGGCCGAAGGCGGCGTTTAAACCCGCCGCGTACGCGCGAGCCTGCCCGCGATGTCCTGTCCGCGGCCAACCGGCGCGGGCGGTTCGGCTAGCGATGCGCCGGCACCGTGGCCGCGGGGGCCGGCGCGCTGCCGGCCGGCGCAGCCGCCGAGGACGCAGCCGCCGGGGCGGGCGCTTCGTGCTTCTCGATCAGCGTGAACACGGGTTTGTCCCAGCTGCCGGTGATGCGGTAGCGCGCGCTGGCGGCCTTGTTGAGGCCCTTGCCGAGCAGCCCCTGCACCGCGAAGCCGGCGGCGGCGCCGACCGGCCCCGCCACCACCGCGCCGACCACCGGCAGGCTGTTGCCCACGTGCGGCACCACCAGCACCTGCTGGTCGTAGTCGCGCGCGCGCAGGCCGGTGCGCCCACGGATGTCGATGTCGGCGGCCGGGCCGCGCATCTTCAGGTTGTCGGTGGTGGCGTTGCCCCCGGCAAAGCGGAAATCGCCCTTGATCGAATCGAACGCCAGGCCCTTGCCGAACACGTCGCCGAAGTCCAGCGTGAGCCGGCGCGGCAGCTCGGCCACCGAAACCAGGCCGAACAGCCGGCCGACGCCCGGCCCGACCTCCGGAATGCGCCCGTGGCTGACGTCGACGCCGAGCGTGCCGTCCATCGTCGCCAGCGCGAACGACGTGGGCGCGCCGGGCCAGCTGGCGTCGAGCACGGCATGCGTCTTGCCGCCGCTGAACAACCCCTCGTAGCCGAACGCCGTGAGCATGCTGCCCAGGTTCTCCGCCGCGAAGTCGATGCGCATGTGGGTGTGGCTGTCCTGCGCGTTGCCGGTCCAGTCGCCGCCGGCGCTGAGCTGCACGCTGCGGGACAGGGCGCGCAGCTGGTCGATGTGCATGCCCTGCGCGGTGGGCCAGGTTTCCAGGCGCGCCTCGCCCAGCCTGGCCGTGCCCATGCGCAGGTCGCCGATCCACAGGTGCAGCGGCGGCAACGACGCCGGGTCGATGCCGGTGGCCGCGGGATCGGCCGGCTCGGCGGAAGCCGTGGGCGCATTCGGCGCCTGTGCGGTGGACGCCTGCGCGGCCGGCGCCGGCGTGCCGGCGCGCGGCTGGGTGCTGGCCGCCGCCGGGGCGGTCTGCGGCCAGTACAGGCGCTGCAGGCGCGCGGTGATGCCGCGCTTGCGCAGGTCCGTCGCGGGCACGCTCACGTGGCCGGCCATCGCCGGGCTGTCCACGTCGATGGCCAGCGCGTCGGCCTCCGGCACCGCCTGGATGTGCATGTCCGGAAAGTCGTGCTCGAATACCAGCCCGCGGTCGGCGGTGGCGTCGATGCTCTCCAGCCCCGGGCCGTCCTCGCCGCTGCCGGCGACAGCATGCTGCACCCAGCCGGAGACGTCGAGCGCCGCAGCGTGGCCGCGGATCCGCAGCCCCTTGGCCGGCAGCGCATCGGGCATGCCGGTGCCGAAGGCGATCGCCGCCGCCAGCGGCTGGGCCTCGCCGGCCGGCAGCCGGAAGCGCGCGCGCAGCACGTCGCCCAGGGCCAGCCGCAGCTCCGCGCCGTCCACCGGCACGCCGAGGGTCAGGTGCAGCGGCAGCTGCGCGGCCGCCGGCTTGGCCAACGGCACCGGCAGCTTCAGCGCGGTTCCGGCCAGCGTGCTGTCCGCACTGAAGGTCTGTACCAGCGTGTCGGCGCTGCCGTGCGCGATGTCGAAGCCGAAGATGTAGTCGCTGCGTCCTTCGGACGCCGCACCGAGCCAGGCCAGCTGCGGGTAGTCGCGCACCAGTTCCCCGATCGCGTAGCGGCCCTGCAGGCGGGCCGACAGCACGGTGTCCGGCTGGCCGGTGGCGCCGGCGATGCGAAGATCCAGCGAGGACGACTGGCCCCGGAAGCTGCCGGCGAGCGGCCCGGCGTGCACGCCGTCGGCATCGAAGCTCACCGGGCCGCTGAGCCCGTCGAGCGCCAGCTTCCATTCCGGCGCGTTCGCGTCGACCTTCTTCAGTTGCGCGCTGCCGTCCAGGCGCAGGGACGCCACGTCCTTCACCGGCAGCGACAGGTGGAAGGCGAACGTGCCGCTGCCCCCCAGGCGCAGCTTGGCGAGGGTGTCGGCCTGGCGGCGCGCGATCGGGCTCTGCCGGATGAACTGCAGCAGGCTGGCGCCGCTGCCGTTGCCATCGACGTTGAGATCGAGCGTGGTGTCGGCGAAATCGGGGATCAGCGCGACCGCACGGTCCAGCTTCACGCCGAGCGAGTTGCCGCCGGTGGCCTGCGCCAGCATGCCGTTGTCGACGAAGCTGGCGTCCACCGCCAGGCCCTCGGCGCGCGGCCAGTCCTTGCCGTAGTCGAAGGTGAGCCCGCTGATGCGGGCACGCGCCTCGAAGCGGCCTTCGTTGTGGCGGAACGGCCAGTCGGCGAGGCTGCCGCGCACCACCAGCCACCCTTCGTCGACGGTCCCGGACACCAGCGCACGGTCCAGCCACTCGACCGCGTGGGGCGACATCGAATCGATCGGCCAGAACAGCTTCGCCGCCGGCACCTGCGCGTGGTCCACGTGCGCGTACAGGTCGAGGAACGGCCGGCCGCCGTCGTCAGGCAGCGCCACCGTGCCCCGCGCGCTGCCACCGAAGCCCTCGCCCTCGAAGCCGAGCGGGTCGAGGCCGAGATGCCAGGCGCCGTCCTCGCGCCAGGCGGCAATGGTGCCGGCCAGCCGCGACAGCACGAACGGCCGGCGGAAGCTGTGCGGCAGGCTGAGCACGGTGGCCTGCGCGGGCAGCTCCAGCGCGAAGCCCGCGGCGTCGCCGCGCAGCTCGCCGGCCAGGGCGTCGATGCCCGGGAGCTTGCCGATCGCGTCGATGCCTGCATGGGTGAACGCAACGTCCAGCATGGCCAGCCCGCCGGCCCGCGACCACTGCACGTCGGCGCGCTCCACGATCGCGTGCGGATGCCCGCCACCCAGCCACGCGCCCAGCGCGGGCGACAGGTCCCGCTTCAAGGCCAGCCAGGGCAGCAGCGGCGCCAGATCGAGGCCGCGCGCCACCATCGCCGCCCGCGCGTCGGCGCCGGACCCGCGCAGCGCCAGCGCCAGCGCACCGCCCCCGTCGGTGGCGTAGCGCAGTAGGTAGCCGTCATCCTGCCGCACCACGCCGGCCAGGCCGCGCAGCGCGGCTACCTGCGCGACGCCGGCCGGCCCTTGTACCGCCAGGCCGGTGAGGTCGAGGCGCAAGGTGGCGCGCACCACCTTGCCCTCCTGCCAGTCCAGCCAGGCAGCCAGGTTGCCGCTGCCGCTCGTGGCCGCGTAGCCATCCACGGCGATGTCCCCCGCCAGCGTGCGCAGGTCCAGCTGGTCGCCGGCGAGCCACAGGCGCCCCTCGCTGCCGTCCTCGCGGAAGCTGCCGGCGCCGCGCCAGCGCCCACGCGTGCCCTCCCGGTGCATGGCGACGCCGAAGCGGATGCGGCTGCCCTGCCGGCTGAGCCGCAACTGGTCGGCCAGCAGCAGGTAGCGGCGGCCACTCGCCTCGTCGGTGATCGCCAGCCGCAGGTCGCGCAACCAGAGCCCCACCGAAACCGGCCCCATCGAGAAGTTCTGCCGCCCGGCGCCGCCGGGCGCGCCGATGCCGTTGACGTGCCAGCGGCCCTGTGCGTCGTGACCGAGGTCCAGCTCGAGCCCGCGCGCACGCAGGTTCAGCAGATGGCGTGAGGGCAGCAACCAGCCGCCGAAGTCGATCTTCAGCTCCGACTCGGGCAGCCGCAGCGGGGCGCCGCCGGCCGCTCCTGGGCCGATCGCGACGTCCCGCATCACGAACAACGGCCCTGATCCCTGCCAGCGCCCCTCCATCGAGGCGAACGCGACCGGACGCTGCAGCCGCTCGCTCAGCTGCGCCGCGACCCATTGCGGGTGGCGCGCCAGCAGCGGCAACAACAGTTGCGCCAGCGCCACCAGCACCGCCAGCGCGACCAGCGTGACGCCGGCGCCCCAGCCCAGGGCGCGCGTCAGCATGTGCAGGCGCCGTTGCCAGCGCGCGTTCAACGCAGGCCGTCCCGGCCGGTGCCCGAGGCGGCGTGCCGCTTACAGCAAGACCACATCGAATTGTTCCTGCGAATAATGCTCTTCCGGCTGGAAGCGTATGCTCTTGGAGATGAATTCCTCCAGTTCGGCGACCGCGGCGGACTCCTCCTCCAGGATGCGCGAGACCACCTTGGGACTGGCCATCACCAGCAGCTTCTCGGCGTTGAACTGGCGCACCGCGCGGGTGATCTCGCGGAAAATCTCGTAGGTCACCGTCTCGGCGGTCTTGATCGTGCCGCGGCCGCCGCAGGCCGGGCACGGCTCGCACAGCTGGCGTTCCAGACTCTCGGTGGTGCGCTTGCGGGTCATCTCGACCAGACCCAGCGCCGACATCGGGTAGACCGTGGTCTTGGCGTGGTCGCGGGCCAGGCCCTTTTCGAGCATGCGGATCACCTGGCGGCGGTGCTCCTCGTCGTTCATGTCGATGAAGTCGATGATGATGATCCCGCCCAGGTTGCGCAGCCGCAGCTGCCGCGCGGCCGCCTGCGCGGCCTCCAGGTTGGTGCGGTAGACCGTCTCCTCCAGGTTGCGCGTGCCCAGGTAGCCGCCGGTGTTGACGTCGATGGTGGTCATCGCCTCGGTCTGGTCGACGATGAGATACCCGCCCGACTTCAGCGGCACCTCCTTCTTCAACGCGCGCTGGATCTCGTCCTCCACGCCGTAGAGGTCGAAGATCGGCCGCTCGCCGGCGTAGTGCTCGATGCGGTCGTCCAGGCTGGGCATGAACTTGTGCACGAACCTGACGACCTTTTCGTAGGTCTCGCGCGAGTCCACGCGCACCTTCTCGATGTCGTCGGTGAGCATGTCGCGAAGACTGCGCAGCGGCAGCGAGAGCTCCTCGTAGACGCGCTCGCCCACCCTGGCCCTGGCGATGTTCTCCTGCACCACCCGCCAGACCTTGCTGAGGTAGGTCACGTCGAAGGCCAGCGATTCGGCCGACTGGCCTTCGGCGTTGGTGCGCACGATGTAGCCGAGCCGGTTCGTTCCTTCGTCGCCGATCAGCGAACCGAGCACCTCCTTCAGCCGGGCGCGCTCGGCCTCGTCCTCGATGCGCGCGGAGATGCCCAGCGTGCGCGCGTGCGGCAGCAGCACCAGGTAGCGAGAAGGGATCGACAGGTGGGTGGACAGCCGCGCGCCCTTGGTGCCAATCGGATCCTTGACCACCTGCACCACGATCTCCTGGCCCTCGTGCACCAGCTCGCTGATCGAGGGCGTGTGCCCGTTGCCGTGCGGCTCCGCGCCTTCGGGCAGCGGCGGACGCACGATGTCGGAGGCGTGCAGGAACGCTGCCCGCTCCAGCCCGATCTCCACGAACACCGCCTGCATGCCGGGCATCACCCGCTGCACGCGCCCCTTGTAGACGTTGCCGACGTAGCCGCGCCGGGAAGCGCGTTCGACGTGCACCTCCTGCAGCATGCCGTTCTCGACCACGCCCACCCGGGTTTCGCGGGGCGTCACGTTGATCAGGATCTCTTCGCTCACAACCACCCCCGCTGGCCAGGGATGCTCCGGGACTCCGATCCGCGCACGGCCGGCCGGCGCGACGGCGGCGCAGGCGAGGCGGGCGGCGCCTTGCCGCTCCGAAGCCCCACGAACAGGCAACGGTGCGGGGCGCGTGACGCGTGACGGCCATGCCGCCTGCGCGAAGTCGTTCAAAGCATCCCTGTCTTTATAGCGGTTGGGTGCGCAAACTGTCGATGCGTGGCGCACGCGGCGGAAAGCAGCCAGGCGTTCACGGCGCCACGACGGGCTGAAGCAAGCCCGACGACCCGCTAGACTGGCCCGCCTGCCCGGCCGAGGGATCCCGCATGAAACTCCTGCTGGTGGAAGACTCCGAACGGCTGCGCGGCACCCTGCAGCACGGCCTGCGCGGTGCCGGCTTCACCGTGGACGCCGCCGGGGACGGGATCGAGGCGAAGGGCTTCCTGGCCGGCTACGACTACGACCTGGTGGTGCTGGACCTGATGCTGCCGCGGCTGGACGGCCTGGGCGTGCTGCATGCCCTGCCCGAGGGCGGACGGCGTCCGCGGGTGCTGGTCCTGTCGGCGCGCGACCAGGTGGCAGACCGCATCGAGGCGCTCAACGCCGGTGCCGACGATTACCTGACCAAGCCCTTTTCCTTCGACGAGCTCGTTGCCCGGCTGCACGCGCTCGCCCGCCGCCCGCTGCAGGCGCAACCGGCGATCCTGCGCCACGGGCCGCTGGCCTGGGACCCGCTGGCCCAGCGCGCCAGCGTCGAGGGCCGACCGCTGCCGCTGACCCCGCGCGAGTTCGCCGTACTCGGGCTGCTGTTGCGCCATCGCGGCCGCGCCTTCACGCGACAGGAAATCCTGGAGCGCACCGCCGGCAGCGATACCGAGGTGTCCGACCGTAGCGTCGAGGTGCTGGTGTTCGGGCTGCGCCGCAAGCTGGATGCGGCGGGGCTGGCCGGCCTGATCGAGACCCGCCGCGGCGCCGGCTACATCATCCCGTGATGCCCGCCTCGCTCTCCGCCCGCATCACCGTGCTGCTGGTGGTCACCAGCCTGCTGGCGCTGGGCGGCGGCGCACTGGCGATGGACTGGCGGATCGACCGGGCGATGGAAGCGCGCTTCCGTGACAGCCTGCTGGCGCAGGCGCAGGCGCTGACCACGGTGGTGGAGGTCGAGCAGGCCGAAGGCGCATCCCATCTCCCGCCCGGCCTGCTCGCCGGCGAAGCCCATGCCTGGTACGAGCTGCAGTGCGTCGGCCTGCCGCCCTTGCGCAGCTCGCCGCCGCCGCCGGTCGTGCCCGACGACTGGCCCCGGGCGGCCGGCCCGACACCCACGTTCGCCAACCTGGCGCACGCCGGAGGGCGCCTGGGCACGGTGATGTTCGCCTTCGAGGAGCCGTCCACCCGCGGGCCGCCGACCCGCAGCTGCGCGCTGCTGTTCGCGCAGGACCGGCGCGCCTTCGACCGCCTGCTGGCGACGCTGGACTGGATTCTCGGTCTCGGCCCGGCGCTGGCGTTGCTGGTCGCGCTGGTGGCGGTACCGTTGATCGTGCGGCGTGGGCTGCGGCCGGTGCGCGCGCTGGTCGAACGCATGCGGGACGTCGGCCCGCATGCGCCCGGCCGCCGCCTGCCGGCCAGCGGCACGCGCGAGCTCGATCCGCTGGTGTCGCGCTTCAACGAGGTGCTCGCCCGGATGGACGAAGGCCTGGCCCGCGAGCGCCAGTTCGCCAGCGGCCTGGCGCACGAGACGCGCACGCGCCTGGCCGAGCTGCGCGCGCTGGCCGAGGTGGAGTCACGCTACCCGAGCGGACGCGAGCTGGGCCAGATCCTGGGCGAGATCGGCCAGATCGGCGCCGAGCTGGAAGCGACGGTGACCGCGCTGCTGCTGCTCACCCGCCTGCAGTCCGGCCTGGAGCAGCCGCAGCGCCAGCCGCTGGAACTGCGCCCGTGGCTGGAACGCCAGTTCCAGCGCCAGCAGGCCTGCGCGCGATCGCGCGAGGTCGGGCTGGCCGTCACCGGTACGCCACCGGCGAGCCTGCACACCGATCCCGCACTGCTGGAGGTGGTGCTCGGCAACCTGCTGGGCAACGCCTGCGCCTATGCGCCGGCCGGCGACACGGTGCGGATCGCGCTGGACGAACAGGCACTGTCCGTGGACAACGCTGCGCCGGAGCTGGAACCCGCCGATCTGGCACGCTTCGGCCAGCGGTTCTGGCGCAAGCAGCCCTCCCATGCCAGCCATGCCGGCCTGGGCCTGGCCCTCGCCCACGCCGCCGCCGAGGCACTGGGCATGGCGCTGCGCTTCGAGCTGCGCGAGGGCCGGGTCTACGCGATCCTGCACTGGAGCGCGGCCTGATCGTCGCCGTCGGCGCGCCCGGCGCCACGATCGCGCCGCGTCAGGCGGGGGGTTGCAGGCGCGCGTCGCGGCGTTGCTCCACCTCCGTCCGCAGCCGCGGCAGGCTGTCCGGGTACTGCCGCTGCAGGAACGCGATCATCCCTTCGCGCACGCGGCAGCGCAGATCCCAGGCGCTGCCCGAGTCGGCGGCGCTGGCCAGCACGCGCAGCTGGATCGCGCGCTCGTTGGCGTCGGTCACCTGCAGCACGCAGACGCGGCCGTCCCACTGCAGCGCCTCCTTGCACAGGCGCTTGACCTCCTCGCGCAGGGGCTCCAGCGGCACGCGGTAGTCGACCCACAGAAAGACCGTGCCGATCAGTTGCGCGCTGGTGCGCGTCCAGTTCTGGAACGGGTTCTCGATGAACCAGTTGAGCGGCACCACCAGCCGCCGCTCGTCCCAGATGCGCACCACCACGTAGGTGCCGGTGATCTCTTCGATGCGTCCCCATTCGCCCTCGATGATCACCACGTCGTCCAGGCGGATCGGCTGGGTGATGGCGATCTGCAGGCCTGCGATCAGGTTGCTCAGCACCGGCTTGGCGGCCAGGCCCACCGCCAGGCCGGCCAGGCCCGCCGACGCGAGCAGGCTGGCACCGATCTGGCGGACGC
The DNA here is from genome assembly GCF_037137055.1 of Fulvimonas yonginensis. NCBI lineage: Bacteria > Pseudomonadati > Pseudomonadota > Gammaproteobacteria > Lysobacterales > Rhodanobacteraceae > Fulvimonas > Fulvimonas yonginensis. The sequence continues at coordinate 335,076 of NZ_JBBBNY010000002.1, read as the reverse complement.
CCGGGATCATCATCAGGCACGCGGCCAGGCCGATCAGGATCAGCAGCACCGTCGCCGTGCGGCCCAGCACGCGCGCCTGGGTGAGCACCCGCCGCGCCTGCAGGTTGTCCTTGGTGTCCACCGGGAAGCGGTGCGTGAAGAACACCTCGGCCGCGCCGATGCAGCGCACGCCCAGCCAGGTCGCCACGGCGACCAGCAGGATCGCCAGCAGCTGGCCCAGCGTGTCGGCCAGGTGCAACGCTGCGGCTTCGGGCCGCGCGCGCACGGCGACCGCGAGGACCAGCAGCGGCACCAGCCAGCCCATCGGCGCCCGCGCGCGCCGGAGCATCTCGCGCGCCATCGGGTGACCGTCGCTGAGCCGCCACAGCAACGCACGTGCAAGCCGGTGGAGCACGATCGCGAGCAGCAACGCCACGATCACGGTCACCCCCAGGCGAACCCAGGGTTGGTCGTGCCAGAGTTCGAGCAGTTGGTCGGTCATTCGCCAACCCTGCCGGGCCCGGTGTCCACGTGACGTGGGCAGGCCATCGCCGCGACGACAGCCGACGCGGGCCATCGCGTAAAGTAGGCGGATGAACCCGACCCCGATCCTCCTCGCCTGGAGCGGCGGCAAGGACTGCCTGATGGCCTTGCAGCGGTTGCGCGCCGACCCGCAGTGGCAGGTGGTCGCGCTGCTCACCACGGTGAACCGCACCTACCAACGCACCGCCATGCACGGCGTGCGCCGCGACATCCTGCACGCTCAGGCCGTGGCGCTGGGCCTGCCGCTGCTGGAAGTGCAGATGGACTGGCCGGGCAGCAACGAGGCCTACGAGGCCGCCCACGCGCGGGCGCTGGCCGAGGCCCGCATGCGCTGGCCGCGCATCCGCCATTGCGCCTTCGGCGATCTGTTCCTGCAGGACGTGCGCGACTACCGCGTGCGCCAGCTCGGTCGCGCCGAGTGGCGCGCGGTGTTCCCGATCTGGGGCGAGGACACCGCTGCGCTCTCGCGCCGCTTCGTCGGCGAAGGGCATCGTGCGGTGCTGTGTTGCGTGGACACCCAGCAGCTGGATGCCGCCTTCTGCGGCCGCGCCTACGACGGTGCGCTGCTCGACGCGCTGCCGGCAGGCGTCGATCCGTGCGGCGAGCGCGGCGAGTTCCACACCCTGAGCTTCGGCGGTCCGCTGTTCGCGCGCGACCTGCCGCTGCGGCCGGGCGAATCGGTGTTGCGCGACGGCCGCTTCCAGTTCACCGATTTCCTGCTCGACGACGCGGGCGCCGCCGGTGGCCCGGGCGACTGAGCACATCCTGCCCGACCTGCTGCGTCCGGGCCTGGCGCTGGTCTTCTGCGGCACCGCCGCCGGCGAGCGCTCGGCCCGCGAGGGTGCCTACTACGCCCATCCGGGCAACCTGTTCTGGCGTGCGCTGGCCGAGGCCGGACTGACGCCGCGCCGCTTCGCGCCCGCCGAGTACCCGCGGCTGCTCGAGCTGGGCATCGGGCTGACCGACTTGGCCAAGCGCCACAGCGGCAACGACGCCGACCTGCCGCGCGATGCCTTCGACGTGCCTGCGCTGCTGGCCAAGATCGCGCGCTACCGCCCACGCCTGCTCGCCTTCACCAGCAAGACCGCCGCCCGCGCGGCCCTCGGTCATCCGGTTACCCACTACGGCGAGCAGCCCGAACGCCTCGGCGACACGCGCGTGTTCGCCCTGCCCTCGCCCTCCGGGCAGGCTCGCCGCCATTGGGACATCGAGCCCTGGCGCGAACTGGCCCGGCGCGTCGCCGCCGGCGGGCGCCGGTAGCGACGCGCCTCGCGGGTCGCGCCGGGCCGGGCACGGCTCCGGTCGCCGGCGGCTATTCCACCGGGGTGTGTCGATAGGCCGCCACGTCGCGATCGAGCACCGGTGCCGCCTTGTTCGACCAGGCTTGGCGGATGTAGCTGACCACCGCGGCCACATCGGCGTCGTTGAGCTGCTGCGCGAACGGCGGCATGGAATAGGGGCGCGGCTGCGCGGCGGTGGACGGCGCGAAGCCTCCCAGCAGCACGATGCGGATCGCGTTGATGCCGCTCGGCTCGGTGACCGAGCCGTTGCCGGCCAGCGGCGGGTAGACACCCGGCACGCCTTGGCCCTGCTTGCCGTGGCAGCCGGCGCAACGCTGCGCGTAGAGCTTCTCTCCGCGGTCGAACAGCGCGTCGCTGCCAAGCCGGTCCGCATCGACCGGCGGCGCAGGACGCGGCGGCAACGACTGCAGGTAGACCGCCATGGCGCGCAGGTCGTCGTCGCGCATGTGCTGGGTGCTCTGCATCACCACGTCGGCCATCGGGCCGAAGGCCACGCCACGCACCGATTGGCCGGTCTTTAGCAATGCCACGATGTCGTCCACGGTCCACCCTTCCAGGCCACCGTGGGCATGCGTGCCGAGGTCGGGCGCATACCAGTTCTGCACGGGGATCTGGCCCCCGGTGAGGGTGACCTTGCCAGGCAGACCTCCGAGGTTGTCGCGCGCGACGTGGCACTCGTTGCAATGGCCCAGGCCCTCGACCAGGTAGGCGCCGCGGTTCCACTCCGCGGTCTGCTTGGGATCCGGCGTGAAGCTGCCCGGACGGAAGTACAACGCCCGCCAGGTCGCCAGGCTCGCGCTGAGGTCATAGGGGAAGCGCAGCGACGGCGGCGGCGTCGGGTTGTGCACCGGCGGCAGCGAGCGCAGGTAGGCGAACAGTGCCCGCGCGTCCTCCTGGCTGACCCGCGTGTAGGAGGTGTAGGGGAAGGCCGGGTACAGCGCCCGTCCGTCGCGGCCGATGCCTTCGTGCATGGCCCGCCAGAACGCCTCGAACGACCATTGGCCGAGCCCGGTCGCGTCGTCGGGGGTGAGGTTGGGCGCGGGCACCTCGCCGAACGGGGTCGGTAGCGAGCGGCCACCGGCGTACGGCTGTCCGCCCTGCGCGGTGTGGCAGGCGGCGCAGTCGCCGACCGTGGCGAGGTAGGCACCGCGGGCGATCAGGGCGGGATCGCGCAGGCGGGCGGTCGCGTCCGGCGCGGCCGGCGGCAGTGGCGCGGCCGGCCGGCGGAACAGCCACCAGGCCACCGCCACGGCGGCCAGCACCAGCAGCACCATGAAGGCGCGCAGCAAGCCTTTCATCGGGCCGCCTCCTTCGCTTCGAGCACGCCGCAGGCGATCGGCGGTGTCACCGTGCCGGGCGGCTGGGCATGCGCGTCGACAGGCACCTCGCGCGTGGCGAGCCAGGCCGACACCGCGGTGATGTCCGCCTCGCTCAGGCGTGCGGCGATCGTCGCCATGCAGTCGGGGGCCACCATGGCGCGCGTGTGGGTACGCCACGAGCCCAGCTGGGCGCTGATGTAGTCGTACGGCAACCCGACCAGGCCCGGGATGTCGGGTTCCACGCCGGTGAGCTGGGCACCATGGCAGGCGGCGCACGCCGGCAGCTTGCGGGCCGGGTCACCGGCGGTGGCGAGCGCCTCGCCCCGTTGCAGCGTCGCCGTCGACACCGCCGGCACCGGCGAACGCGCGTAGGGCACCTGCTGGGCGGCGAAGTACCCGGCGATCTCGTGCATGTAAGCCGGAGAGAGCCCGCGCACGGTGTACTCCATGGGCGCGTATTTGCGCAGGCCAACCTGGAAGTTGCTGATCTGCCGCGCCAGGTAGCCGGCCGGCTTGCCGGCCAGCCGCGGGAAGAAGCCGCTCTCGGGGGTGCCTTCGCCGTGTTCGCCGTGGCAGGCCGTGCAGGACGCGATGCGCTGCTTGAGGGTGTCCGGCACGACGGAAGCCTCGGCGGCGCGGGAGGGCACGGCCGACGCAAGCCAGAGCAAGCCGAGGAGGGAGAGCGGGAAGCGCAGGTTCATGTTCGCGATTATCCCCGCGCGATCGGCAGGTCGGGCGGCTATGCTGGGCGACGCGACACCGTGCCGCACGCGCCGATTGCATACCTGCCTGCCGGAGACCGCCGTGAAACCGTTGCCTGCCCGCCTTGCCCTGCTCGTCACCCTGCTGCCGGCCGGCCCGGCGATCGCCGCGCGGCCGGCGCCGTCCATGGCCTACGCGTCGGTCGCGGAGATCCAGCGGCAGATGGAGGAGGGCACGCTGGACAGCCGTACCCTGGCGCGTCAGTTCCTCGACCGCATCGCGCAGATCGACCAGGCGGGCCCGACGCTGCGTTCAGTGATCGAGACCAACCCGGACGCGCTCACACTGGCGTCGGCGCTGGATGCGCGGCGCGGCAAGGCCGGGCGCGGCCCCCTGTACGGCATTCCCGTACTGCTCAAGGACAACATCGACACCGGCGACCGCATGCTCACCACCGCCGGTTCGCTGGCCCTCGTGGACGCGCCGGCACCGCGCGACGCCGGGCTGGTGGAGCGATTGCGCAAGGCCGGCGCGCTGGTGCTCGGCAAGACCAACCTGAGCGAGTGGGCCAACTTCCGCTCCAGCCATGCCAGCAGCGGCTGGAGCGGCCGTGGCGGGCAGACCAGGAATCCCTACGTGCTCGACCGCAACCCCTGCGGCTCCAGCGCCGGCTCGGGCGCGGCGGTGGCGGCGGGCCTGGCGACCGTGGCGATCGGCACCGAGACCGACGGCTCGATCATCTGCCCGGCGGCCAGCAACGGCATCGTCGGCATCAAGCCAACGCTGGGCCTGGTCAGCCGCAGCGGCATCGTGCCGATCGCGCACAGCCAGGACACCGCCGGCCCGATGGCGCGCAGCGTGGCCGACGCCGCCGCGCTGCTCGGCGTGATCGCAGGAAGCGACCCGCGCGATCCGGCCACCGCCGAGGCCGACCGGCACGCCACCGACTACACCCGCTTCCTCGACCCGGATGGCCTGAAGGGCAAGCGCATCGGCGTGGTGCGCCAGCTCGCCGGCGCCGAGCCGAACGCCGATCGCGTTCTCGAGCAGACGATCGCGCTGATGAAGTCGCAGGGCGCAGTCATCGTCGACCCGGTGACCGTGCCACACCTGTCGGACCTGGGCGGGCCGGAGATGACCGTGCTGCTGTACGAGTTCAAGCACGACATCGAGGCCTATCTCGCCACCCGGCTGACGCTCGAGGTAAGGACGCTCACCGACCTGATCGCCTTCGATCGGCAGCACGCCGCGCAGGAAATGCCGTGGTTCGGGCAGGAGCTGTTCGAGCAGGCGCAGGCCAAGGGGCCGCTGACCGAGAAGAACTACCTTGACGCCCTGGCCAAGGCCAAGCGGCTGGCCGGCCCCGAGGGTATCGACGCGGCGCTGGCGAAGGATCACCTCGACGCGCTGCTCGCGCCCTCCTGGGGTCCGGCCTTCGTCACCGACCTGGTGCTTGGCGACCATATCGTCAGCGGCGACCCGACCGTGGGCGGCGCCTCGCAGCCGGCGGCGGTGGCAGGCTACCCGTCCATTGCCGTCCCTGCCGGCTTCGCACACGACCTGCCGGTAGGCATCGTGCTGTTCGGTGCCCGCTGGAGCGAACCGACGCTGATCTCGATCGCCTATGGCTTCGAGCAGCATGCCGGGGCGTGGCAGCCGCCGCGCTTCCTGGAGACCGTCGGCGGCAAGCCGGTCGCGACGTCGCCCTGACTCATGGCGCCGCGCCTGCAAAGCGTGCTGACATGCCCCCGGTGCGGGCACCGCTCGGAGGAAACCATGCCGACCGATGCCTGCCTGTTCCTGTATGACTGCCCAGGCTGCGGCGTCCTGCTGAAGCCCAGGCCCGGCGACTGCTGTGTGTTCTGCTCCTTCGGGGACGTGCCTTGCCCGCCCGTGCAGGCGCAACAGGGCGGTTGCGGGCGATCGAATTGAACTGCCCGGGCCGGTCGTGGTCCGAGCCGATGCTTTGAGAAATCGGAGATTCCATGCACGGCCTGAAGAATTTCCTGCTGCGCAATCGCGGCTTTTTCTTTTTCTTGCTCGGCATGCTGGTATTCCGCAGCGCGCTGGCGGACTGGAACACCGTGCCCACCGGTTCGATGCAGCCGACCATCCGCATCGGCGACCGGATCGTGGTGGACCGCATGGCTTATGACCTGCGCGTGCCGTTCACCCATCACTCGCTGCTGCACCGCGCCGACCCGCAGCGCAACGACATCGTGATCATCGACTCGACTGCCACCGGTGACCGGCTGGTCAAGCGTGTCGTCGGCGTGCCCGGTGACCACATCGCGCTGCGGGGCAACGTGCTCTACGTCAATGGCCACGCCGCCCGTTACACGCCCGTCACGGTCGCCGGCATCACCGCGGACCGGGTGCAGCCGGCAACTTATGCGGTCGAGTCGATCGGCGGCGGGCATCACCTGCTCCGGCTGGCACGCTACCTGCCCAGTCCCGTCAGCAGCTACGGCCCGGTGACCGTACCGGCGGGTGACTACCTGGTGATGGGGGACAACCGTGACGACAGCTACGACTCGCGCTTTTTCGGATTCGTGCCGCGCGCGGAAATCGTCGGGAAGGCGCGCTACGTCGCGATGTCGCTCGACCCGGCGCGGCACCACCTGCCCCGAGCGGATCGCTGGGGGCTGGCGCTGCACTGAACTCCGCTGGAGCACGGCGATCCGACGGTGGGCCGATCCGACCGGTTGCAGAGGCCTGCGCGCGGCACGGGCTTCGCGCGCAGGCACGCATTCAGACAGCCACGCCCGGCCTCAGGCTGACGTGCCCTCGGATTTGCGCACGATCAGCATCGCCAGTTCGAGCGACTGCTCGTAATTGAGCCGCGGATCGACCATCGACTTGTACGCCCGCTTGAGATCGGTTTCCGAAAGATCTCGCGCACCGCCCATGCATTCGGTGACGTCCTCACCGGTCAGCTCCAGGTGGACGCCTCCCAGGCGCGTGCCGGCGGCGGCGTGAATGTCGAACGCCTGGTCCAGTTCGCCGCGGATGTTGTCGAACCGGCGCGTCTTGTAGCCGTTGGAGGTGCTTTCGGTATTGCCGTGCATCGGGTCGGCCACCCACAGCACGCGCCGGCCCTCGCGCCGTATCGCCTCCAGCAACGGCGGCAACGCGCGCGCGATGCCGGCGTGCCCCATCCGATGGATCAGGGTCAGCCGCCCGGGCTCGTCCTGCGGGTTGAGGGCATCGATCAGCGGCAGCAGCTGCTCGGGGGTCACCGAGGGACCGATCTTCACCGCGACGGGATTGCGGATGCCGCGGAAATACTCCACGTGCGCGCCGTCCAGCGCGGCCGTCCGCATGCCGATCCACGGGAAATGCGTGGACAGGTTGAACCAGCCGGGATGGCGCGGCACCTGCCGGGTCAGCGCCTGCTCGTAATGCAGCAGCAGCGCCTCGTGCGAGGTGAAGAAATCGACCCGCGAAAAGCTGGCGATCGGGCCGGCGAGGGTCTCCATGAAACGCAGCGAGTCGCCGATGGCCGCCACCATGCGGCGGTACTCGGCAGCCAGCGGCGAGTGCTCGACCCAGGCAAGGTCCCAGTACTCCGGATGGTGCAGATCGGCGAAGCCGCCGTCGATCAGGGCGCGCACGAAGTTCATGGTCAGCGCCGAATGTGCGTGCGCCTGGATCAGCCGCCCCGGATCGGCGCGGCGTGCGGCGGCGGTGAAGTCCGGGCCGTTGACCACGTCGCCGCGGAAGCTCGGCAGCGTCACCCCGTCGCGCGTCTCGGTGTCGGCCGACCGGGGCTTGGCGTACTGCCCCGCGAAGCGGCCCACGCGCAGCACCGGCTTCTTCAGGCCGTGCACCAGCACCAGGCTCATCTGCAGCAGCACCTTGAGCCGGTTCGAGATGATCGGGCTGGTGCAGTCGGCGAAGCTTTCCGCGCAATCGCCGCCCTGGAGCAGGAAACGCTGGCCTTCCTGCGCCTCGGCCAGGGCCTGCTTCAGCGCGAGCACCTCCCAGGAGGTGACCAGCGGCGGCAGCGCCGCCAGCTGCGCGGTGGCACGCGCCAGTTCGGCGGCGTCCTCGTAGTGGGGCTGCTGCAGCGCCACGCGTCGCTGCCAGGAGGCGGGCGTCCAGTCGGCGGGCGCGAGGGTGGGTCGATCGTTCATGGCATTCCGGGGGATGAGGAGGGACGCCGGCGCAGCGTCGCCACCACGGCAAACACCGCCAGCACGGCGAACCACAGCAGGGTCCAGGCGGGCATCGGCAAGCCCAGCACCGGCTCGACCTTGGCGCACTCGCCGGAGCCGGTGAACACCATGCGCAGCACCTGGGCAAACGGGAAGGCGTCGAACATGTAGTCCAGGGGCGGGCCGCAGGAAGGTACCTGGTCGGCCGGCAATGACTGGATCCACAGGTGTCGGGCGGCCACGGCGATACCCCACAGGGCGCCCAGCAGCACGCCGCCGGTGTACACCCAACGTCCGCCGCGTCGCGGCGCATGCAGCGCGCCGACCAGGAAGAACACCGCCATCACCAGGAAGCCGATGCGCTGGAAGATGCACAGCGGACAGGGGACCAGCCCCCAGGCGTACTCGGTGTAGAGCGCAAAACCGAGCAGCGCCGCGCAGACCAGGAAGCCCACGAGGAAGCTGACGCGATACGACCAGTGCAGAGGGTTCATGGCGGCATGTTGCGTTGCGGAAAGCCGACATTACCTGCTTGCCGGGCCGCTGTCAGCAAGGTGCGGAAAAACGAAAAACCCCGGCAGGTCACCCGGCCGAGGTTTCATCGTTTGGACGTCTGGACGCCCGTACGTCGTGAGATTACTCGGCGTCGATCGCGGCGGCGGTCTGCGGACGGTCCACCAGTTCGACGTAAGCCATCGGCGCGTTGTCGCCGGGCCGGAAGCCGCACTTGAGGATGCGCAGGTAGCCGCCGGGACGCTCGCGGTAACGCGGGCCCAGCTCGACGAACAGCTTGCCCACGGCCTCCTTGTCGCGCAGGCGCGAGAAGGCGAGGCGGCGGTTGGCCACGCCGTCGACCTTGGCCAGCGTGATCAGCGGCTCGGCGACGCGGCGCAGTTCCTTGGCCTTCGGCAGGGTGGTACGGATCAGCTCGTGCTTGATCAGCGAGGCTGCCATGTTCTTGAACATGGCTTCGCGATGCGAACTGGTGCGGTTGAGCTTGCGGCCCGATTTCTGGTGGCGCATGGGAGGAACTCTCTCTGTCTGTTGTTATGAAAAGCCGGCAATTCAGTCCGGCTTTCCGCGGTTACCCGCTGTTCCGGCCCTTTCGAAACGGGCCTTCGTGAGAAGTGCGACCATCAATGGCCGTCTATTGCTGTGGCGGTCGCAACGACCGCGATGGACCCATCGGGTCAACGGAGGGCAGCCAAAATCGGCCGCTCCAAAAAGCATGGCAGCCTAGGGCCGCCTCGCACGAAAGGCCACCCGGGCGGCCTTCCGGCATGGAAGGACGGCGGCGATCGAGGATCGCCGCCGCTGGCAAATCAGCCCAGCTGCATGCCATGCGAGAGACCCGGCGGCGGCCAGTTCTCCAGCTTCATGCCGAGGGCCAGGCCACGCGAACCGAGCACGTCCTTGATCTCGGTAAGCGACTTCTTGCCCAGGTTCGGCGTCTTGAGCAGCTCGACCTCGGTCTTCTGCACCAGGTCGCCGATGTAGTAGATGCTCTCGGCCTTCAGGCAGTTGGCCGAACGCACGGTCAGCTCCAGGTCGTCGATCGGGCGCAGCAGCAGCGGATCGAACCCGCCCTTCTCCGCCTTGTCGGCGGCGCTCTCGCGACGCGAGAAGTCGCCGAACACGGACAGCTGGTCGTTGAGGATCTCGGCGGCCTTGCGGACCGCGTCTTCTGCACCGATGGTACCGTTGGTCTCGATGTCGAGCACCAGCTTGTCGAGGTTGGTGCGCTGCTCCACGCGGGCGGCGTCGACCTCGTAGGCCACGCGCAGCACCGGCGCGAAGGAGGCATCGAGCTGCAGGCGGCCGATCGGACGCGCTTCGTCGTCCGGGTGCTGGCGCGCGCTGGCCGGCTGGTAGCCGACGCCGCGACGCACCTTCAGGCGCATGTTGAGCGCGATGTCCTTGGTCAGGTGGCAGATCACGTGCTCGGGGTTGACGATCTCCACCGAGTGGTCGACGACGATGTCGCCGGCCGTGACCACGCCCTTGCCCTTCTTCGACAGGGTCAGGGTGACCTCGTCGCCGGAGTGCTGGCGGATCGCCACGTCCTTGAGGTTGAGCAGGACTTCGATGATGTCCTCCTGCAGGCCCTCGAGGGTGGTGTACTCGTGCAGCACGCCGTCGATTTCCACCTCGACGATGGCGCTGCCCGGGATCGAAGAGAGCAGCACGCGGCGCAGCGCGTTGCCCAGGGTGTGGCCGAAGCCACGCTCGAGCGGCTCCACCACGACCTTGGCGCGATTCGGGCCGAGCTGCTCGACGCTGAGGCCACGAGGCCGCAGCACGCTAGTTGACGAAACTGCCATGCAAGGCTCCGGTAATTACTTCGAATACAGCTCGACGATCAGGGCTTCGTTGATGTCCGAGGGCAGATCGCCGCGATCGGGCACCGACTTGAAGGTGCCGGCGAACTTCTTGGAATCCACTTCAACCCAGATCGGACGCAGGTCCATGGTGTCGAACACGGTCGCCGCTTCCTGCACGCGCAGCTGGGTGCGCGCACGCTCGGTCAGCGCGATCTCGTCGCCCGGCTTGACCTGGTAGGACGGGATGTTGACCTTCTTGCCGTTCACCAGCACCGCCTTGTGGGCGACCAGCTGGCGCGCCTGGGCGCGGGTGACCGCGAAGCCCATGCGGTAGACGACGTTGTCCAGGCGGCTCTCGAGCAGGCGCAGCAGGTTCTCGCCGGTGTTGCCCTTGAGGGTCGACGCCTTGGCGTAGTAGTTGCTGAACTGACGCTCGAGCACGCCGTAGATGCGCTTGACCTTCTGCTTCTCGCGCAGCTGGACGGCATAGTCGGACATGCGCATGCGCTTGTTGGCGCCATGCTGGCCGGGCTTGTTCTCCAGCTTGCACTTGGAATCCAGCGCACGGGCCGGGCTCTTCAGGCTGAGATCCGCACCCTCGCGGCGGGCGAGCTTGCAGGTAGCTCCACGATAACGGGCCATGGGGTTACTCCTTAGACTCGACGCTTCTTGGGGGGACGGCAGCCGTTATGCGGGATCGGCGTGACGTCGATGATGTTGAGGACCTTGTAGCCCAGCGCGTTCAGCGAACGCACGGCCGACTCGCGGCCCGGGCCGGGGCCCTTGATACGCACTTCCACGGTCTTCACGCCATAGTCGCCGGCCGCGCGGCCGGCCTTCTCGGCGGCGACCTGGGCAGCGAACGGGGTGGACTTGCGCGAACCGCGGAAACCCGCGCCGCCGGCAGTCGCCCACGACAGCGCGTTGCCCTGGCGGTCGGTGATGGTGACGATGGTGTTGTTGAAGGAGGCCTGCACGTGGGCCACGGCATCCGTGACGACGCGCTTGATCTTCTTCTTGGTCTTGACAGGCTTGGCCATGATAGGAATCCGTTACTTCTTGATCGCGCGACGCGGGCCCTTGCGGGTGCGCGCATTGGTACGCGTGCGCTGACCGCGCACCGGCAGGCCACGACGGTGGCGCAGGCCGCGATAGCAACCCAGGTCCATCAGGCGCTTGATGGCGATACCCACCTCACGGCGCAGGTCGCCTTCGACGACGTACTTGCCGATTTCGTGGCGGAGCTTCTCCACCTCGCCCTCGCTGAGGGACTTGATCGGCGTGGTCGGAACCACCCCGGCATCCGCGCAGACCTTCTTGGCCCGGCTGCGGCCGATGCCGTAGATGCTCTGCAGGCCGACCCACACGTGCTTGTGGACCGGCAAATTGACACCCGCGATGCGCGCCATGATGTACTTTCTCCGATGCGTTTCTTGCGCGGTAAACGCGCAATTTTAACCTGAATTACCCTGTCAGGAAAGCCCCGCGGCACCGTGCCGTCGCTTTCCCCCATTGACCCGCCTCCGCCGCCCCAGCAGCCTCTAGCTGCGGCGGAGATTGGCCTTCTTGAGCAGACTTTCGTACTGGTGGCTGACCAGATGCGCCTGCACCTGGGACGTGAAGTCCATGACCACCACCACGATGATCAGCAGCGAAGTGCCGCCGAAATAGAACGGAACGTGCCAGTAGTTCTGCATGAACGTGGGCACCAGGCACACCAGCACCAGGTAGATCGCGCCCACGCCGGTCAGTCGCGTCATCACACCGTCGATGTACTCGCCGGTGGCCCGGCCGGGGCGGATGCCCGGGATCAGCGCGCCCGACCGCTTGAGGTTGTCGGCCGTTTCCTGCGAGTTGAAGACGATCGCCGTGTAGAAGAAGGCGAACACGATCACCAGCACCGCATAGACGATCTCGTACAGCGGGCTCCCCGGGCTCAGCGCCTGGGTGAAGCTCTGCAGCCAGCGCGCCTGGTGGCCCTGGCCGAACCAGCTCATCGCCGTGGCCGGGAACATCAGCAGGCTCGAGGCGAAGATCGGCGGGATCACGCCCGACATGTTGATCTTCAGCGGCAGGTGCGAGGTCTGGTTCATGTAGGCCCGCTGGCCGCCGGAGCGCCGCGCGTAGTTCACGGTGATGCGCCGCTGGGCGCGCTCCATGAACACCACGAAGGCGGTCACCGCCAGCACCAGGCCCACCACCATGATCAGGCGCAGCACCGAAAGCTCGCCGTTGCTGGCCATGTTCAGCGTGTTGGCCACCGCGCCCGGCAGACCGGCCACGATGCCGGCGAAGATCAGCAGCGAGATGCCGTTGCCGATGCCGCGCTCGGTGATCTGCTCGCCCAGCCACATCAGGAACATCGAGCCGGCCGTCAGACCCACCACGGAGGACAGGATGAAGCCGAAGCCCGGCGTGTAGACCACCGGCACGCCGGCCGCGGCCGTCTGCGTCTGCAGCGCCACCGCGATGCCGAAGGCCTGGAAGGCGGCCAGTCCCACGGTGCCGATGCGCGTGTACATCGTCATCGTGCGCCGGCCGGACTCGCCCTCCTTGCGCAAGGCCTGCAGGCTCGGGACCACCGAACCCATCATCTGCACCACGATCGAGGCCGAGATGTACGGCACCACGCCGAGCGCGAACACCGACATGCGCGAGAGCGAACCGCCGGAGAACATGTTGAACATGCTCAGCAGGCCGCCGCCCTGCTGCTCGATCAGGCGCGCCATGGCTTCCGGGTTGACACCGGGCACCGGGATGAACGAGCCGAGCCGGAAGACGATCAGCGCACCGATCACGAAGAAGATGCGCTGACGCAGCTCCGTCAGCTTGCCGAGCGCGCCGAGCGCATTGCCCTGGGCTTGCGCCACCGTCTTACTCCACGCTGCCGCCGGCAGCCTCGATGGCCGCCTTGGCGCCGGCCGTGGCGAGCACGCCGGAGAGCTTGACCGCGCGGCCGATCTCGCCCTTGGCGACGACCTTGATCTTCTTGGCGCGGCTGTCGACCAGGCCGGCCTGGTGCAGCGCGATCGGATCGATCACGTCCGCCTTCAGGTTGGCGAGCTGGTACAGGAAGACTTCCTGGCTCTCGGCCTTCTTCTTCGAGCGGAAGCCGACCTTCGGCAGGCGGCGCTGCAGCGGCATCTGGCCGCCTTCGAAGCCGAACTTGTGGGTGCCGCCGGCGCGGGCGTGCTGACCCTTGTGACCACGGCCGGCCGTCTTGCCCAGGCCCGAGCCGATGCCGCGACCGACGCGCAGGCGCGTCTTGCGCGCACCGGCAGCCGGCTTGATGTCGTTGAGACGCATGATGATTACTCCTCGACCCGGACCAGGTAGTAGACCGTGTTGATCAGGCCACGCACCTGCGGGCTGTCCTTCAGCTCGCGCACGTCGTTGGTCTTGTTCAGGCCCAGCGCCTTGACGCTGAGGCGGTGACGCTGCTGCACGCCGCGCAGGCCCTTGACCAGGCGCACGCGCACGGTTTTCTCGTTGTTAGCCATGGCCGAGCACCTCTTCGACGGTCTTGCCGCGCTTGGCGGCGATGCGCTTGGGCGAGGCGATCGCCTGCAGGCCCTTGATGGTGGCGCGCACCAGGTTGATCGGGTTGCGCGAGCCGACCGCCTTGGCCAGCACGTTCTTGACGCCGACCACTTCCAGCACGGCACGCATGGCGCCACCGGCGATCACGCCGGTACCTTCGGCGGCCGGCTGCATGAACACGCGTGCGGCGCCGTGGTTGGCCTTGACGGCGTACCACAGGGTGCCGTTGTTCAGGTCGATGCTCACCATGTTGCGGCGGGCACGGTCCATCGCCTTGGAGATGGCGACCGGCACTTCGCGCGCCTTGCCGTAACCGAAGCCGACCTTGCCCTCGCCGTCGCCGACCACGGTCAGCGCGGTGAAGCTCATCTGGCGGCCACCCTTGACGGTCTTGGCCACGCGGTTGACGGCGATCAGCTTCTCGAGCAGGCCGTCGGAATTTTCGCGATCGGTAGAAGACATTAGCTAGTTTCCGTATGCCCGGACCATCCGGGACTTTTGCTTGCGGCTTGGCCGCTTGTTGTTGTGCTTGCAATGGACCGGGAGCCTGGCTCCCGGTTCTCAGAACTTCAGGCCCGCCTCGCGCGCCGCATCGGCCAGCGCCTTGATGCGACCGTGGTAGCGGAAGCCGGAGCGGTCGAAGGCGACCGCCTCGACGCCGGCGGCGAGCGCACGCTCGGCCACCGCCTTGCCCACCGCCGCGGCGGCAGCCAGGTTCTTGGTGCCCTTCAGGCCTTCGGCCACCGACTTCTGCACGGTGGACGCAGCCGCCACCACCTTGTCGCCGGAGGCGTCGAACACCTGGGCGTAGATGTGCTGGCCGGTGCGGTGCACCGACAGGCGCGGCACCGCGAGCTTGCGGATGTGGGCGCGCGTGGCCTTGGCGCGGCGCAGGCGGGATTCGTTCTTGTTCATCTCTCTGTTCCTCGAAAGCGGATCGGCGGTAGTTACGCAGTGCTCTTGTGAGTAGTGCGGCCATGGATGGCCGCTTCCACACGCAGGGAAAGCGTACTCAGGCCTTCTTGGCTTCCTTCAGGGTGATCTTCTCGCCGGCATAGCGCACGCCCTTGCCCTTGTAGGGCTCCGGCGGACGGAACGCGCGGATCTTGGCGGCGACTTCGCCGACGCGCTGCTTGTCCGAGCCCTTGATCAGGATCTCGGTCTGCGACGGCGTCTCGAGCGTGATGCCTTCCGGCGCGTTGAACACGACCGGGTGCGAGAAGCCGAGGCTGAGGTTCAGCGCCTTGCCGGCCATCGAAGCGCGGTAACCCACGCCGACCAGCTCCAGCTTGCGCTCGTAGCCCTCGGACACGCCCTTGATCATGTTCGCCAGCAGCGCGCGCGCGGTACCGCCGAACTTGTCGTCGGCGCCGTCGGCCAGCGCAATGTTGGCCACGCCATTGTCCACCGCGATCGACACGCCCGGCAGGGCATGGAGCGACAGCGTGCCCTTCGGGCCCTTGACGGAGATGCCGTTGGCGTCGGACTTCAGCTCCACGCCCTTGGGCAGGTTGATCGGTTTCTTGGCAACGCGGGACATGGGAACTCCTTACGCCACTTGGCCGATGACTTCGCCACCCAGGCCGCGGGCGCGGGCCTGCGCATCGGTCATCAGACCGGCGGAAGTCGAAATGATCGAGATACCCATGCCGCCGAGCACCTTCGGCAGCTCGTCCTTGCCGCGATACACGCGCAGGCCCGAGCGGGACACACGGGAAATGCTCTCGATGGCCGGGCGGCCTTCGAAATACTTGAGCTTGATCTCGAGCACCGGCTTGCCTTCCTGGTCGGAAGTCTTGGCGTCGAGGATGTAGCCCTCGTTCTTGAGGAGGTTGGCGATCGCCAACTTCAGCTTCGACGACGGCATGCTTACGGCCTGCTTGCCCGTGAGCTGGGCATTGCGGATGCGCGTAAACAGATCGGCGATGGGATCAGTCATGCTCATGAAAACATCCTTCAGAGTGCACCGATATCCGAGTAACCGGAAATCTTCTAAGTTGTGAGGCGGCCTTTCACCGCCGGTCTGCTTTGCGCAGACGGACGACTATAGCAGCTTTTTCCGGGTGTAGCGAATACCGTGCCGAAAAAGCACCGGCAGGCCCACGTGGGCCTGCCCGGGATGCGACGGGCGCCCGAGGCGCCCGCCCTTCGGGTCTTACCAGCTGGCCTTGCGCAGGCCCGGCACGTCGCCGCGCATGGTCGCTTCGCGCAGCTTGTTGCGGCCCAGGCCGAACTTGCGGTACACGCCACGCGGACGGCCGGACAGCTCGCAGCGATTGCGCTGGCGCACCGGACTGGCGTCGCGCGGCAGCTTCTGCAGCTTGGCCTGGGCGTCCATCTTCTCCTCGTAGGAGGCGGCGGGGCTCAGCACGATCGCCTTCAGTTCGGCGCGCCTGGCGGCGTACTTCTTGACGAGCTTGGTCCGCTTGATGTCGCGGTTGACCATCGAGGTCTTAGCCATAATTTTTCACTGCTCTCTTTGAAGAGTCCGGCCATGGATGGCCGGGTTGATCAAGGATGATCGCTCAGTTCCTAAACGGGAAGTTGAAGGCTTCCAGCAGCGCCTTGGCCTCTTCGTCGGTCTTGGCGGTGGTGGTGATGGAGATGTCCATGCCACGCATCGCGTCGATCGCGTCGAAGTCGATTTCCGGGAAGATGATCTGTTCCTTGATGCCGAAGTTGTAGTTGCCCCGGCCATCGAAGGCGCGACCGGACACGCCGCGGAAGTCGCGGGTGCGCGGCAGCGAGATGTTGATCAGGCGATCCAGGAACTCCCACATGTTGGCGCGGCGCAGGGTGACCTTGCAGCCGATCGGCCAGCCGTCGCGGATCTTGAACGAGGCCACGGACACGCGCGCCTTGGTCGTGATCGGCTTCTGACCGGCGATCTTGGTCATGTCGGCCACGGCATTCTCAAGGATCTTCTTGTTGCCGGCGGCTTCGCCCACACCCATGTTCAGGGTGATCTTGGTGATGCGCGGAACCTGCATCACGTTCTCGTAGCCGAACCGCTCGGTGAGCTTCGGAACGACTTGCTCTTTGTAAATCTTCTCAAGGCGCGTCATGACATGGATTCCTTACGCGTCCAGCTGTTCGCCACTGGAGCGGAACACGCGGACCTTGCGCCCATCGGAGAGCGTCTTGGCACCCACGCGCTCACCCTTGCCGGTGGCGGGGTTGAACGGCTGCACATTGGAGATGTGGATCGAGGCCTCGCGCTCGACGATGCCGCCGGCCTGGTTGGCCTGCGGATTCGGCTTGGTGTGGCGCTTGACCAGGTTCACGTTGGAGACGAACACGCGGTCGCCATCCACGCGCAGCACGTCGCCGCGCTGCCCCTTGTTCTTGCCGGCGATCACGATGACCTGATCACCCTTGCGGATACGGTTCATGGTTCTTTTCTCCGCTCAAAGCACTTCGGGCGCGAGGGAGACGATCTTCATGAACTTCTCGCCGCGCAGCTCACGCGTGACCGGCCCGAAGATACGGGTGCCGATCGGCTCGAGCTTGTTGTTGAGGAGCACGGCCGCGTTCCCGTCGAAACGGATCAGCGAGCCGTCGGCGCGGCGCACGCCCTTGGCGGTACGCACCACCACGGCGTTGTAGACCTCGCCCTTCTTCACCTTGCCGCGAGGGATCGCATCCTTCACGGTGACCTTGATCACGTCACCGATCGCGGCGTAACGGCGCTTGGAGCCGCCGAGCACCTTGATGCACATCAGTTCCTTCGCGCCGCTGTTGTCGGCCGCGGAAAGCGTGCTCTGCATCTGGATCATGTCTGCACCCTCCTCAAACGGCCGCGCGGGTGACGATTTCGACCACGCGATGGTGCTTGGTCTTGGACAGCGGACGGCACTCGGCGATGCGGACCACATCGCCCTCGTTCGCGCCCAGGTCGTCCTGCGCGTGCAGCTTGGTCGACCGGCGGATGATCTTGCCCAGCAGGCCGTGCTGCACCTGGCGCTCGATCAGGACGGTGACCGTCTTGTTCATCTTGTTGCTGATGACGCGACCCTCGAGGGTGCGCGCCTGCTTCTGGTTGTCGCTCATGTCGGCGGTCCCTTACTTCTTCGTGCCGAGCACGAACTTCGTGCGGGCGATGTCGCGCCGGACGCGGCGCAGCTGGTGCGGCTGGCTGAGCTGGCCGGTGCCCTTCTGCATGCGCAGGTTGAACTGCTCCTTGCGCAGGTCCAGCAAGTGCTGCTTCAGCTCGTCGGCCGACTTGTTGTTGAGATCGTTGGTGGCCATCACATCACCGCCCGGGTCACAAATTGGGTCTGCACCGAGAGCTTGGCGGCGGCCAGGCGGAACGCTTCGCGCGCCGTGGTCTCGTCGACGCCCTCGATTTCGTACAGCATGCGGCCCGGCTGGATCGGGGCGACCCAGAACTCGACGCCACCCTTACCGGCACCCATACGCACTTCGATCGGCTTCTTGGTGATCGGCTTGTCGGGGAACACGCGGATCCACAGCTTGCCGCCGCGCTTGACGAAGCGGGTGATGCAACGACGCGCGGCCTCGATCTGGCGCGCGGTCAGCTGGCCGTGCGTGGTCGCCTTCAGGCCGTACTCGCCGAAGCTGACGAGGTTGGCGCTGTGCGCCAGGCCGTCGTTGCGGCCCTTGAACTGCTTGCGGTACTTGGTTCGCTTGGGTTGCAGCATGGCAACTCTCCTTACTTCGCCGTCCGCTCGCGGCGGCCTTCACCGCCCTCGCGACGCGCTTCACGACGGCCCTCGCCACCTTCGCGGCGCGGCTGCGACTGCTCGTCCTTCGACTCGGCCGAGGAAGCGGCCGCCAGGTCGAAGATCTCGCCCTTGTAGATCCACACCTTGATGCCGATGACACCGTAGGTGGTGTTCGCCTCGGCGAAGCCGTAATCGATGTCGGCGCGCAGCGTGTGCAGCGGCACGCGACCCTCGCGGCTCCACTCGGAGCGGGCGATCTCGGCGCCGTTGAGGCGGCCGGACACGTTGATCTTGATGCCCAGGGCACCCAGGCGCATCGCGTTGCCGACCGCGCGCTTCATGGCGCGGCGGAACATGATGCGGCGCTCCAGCTGCTGGGCGATCGACTCGGCCACCAGCTGCGCGTCGATTTCGGGCTTGCGCACCTCGTTGACGTTGATGTGCGCCGGGACGCCCATCAGGTCGGAGACTTCCTTGCGCAGCTTCTCGATGTCCTCGCCCTTCTTGCCGATCACCACGCCCGGACGGGCGGTGTGGATCGTCACGCGGGCGGTCTTGGCCGGACGCTCGATCTGGATCTTGGAGATGCCGGCCTGCGCCAGCTTCTTGCGCAGCATCTCACGGACCTTGAGGTCGGCCGCGAGGTACTGGGCGTACTCGCCCTTGTTGGCGTACCACTTCGAATTCCAGTCCTTGGCGATGCCGAGGCGGATACCGGTGGGATGAACTTTATGACCCATCGTCTTCTTCCTCTTAGTCGCCGACGACCACGGTGATGTGGCTGGTGCGCTTCAGGATGCGCGAACCGCGGCCCTTGGCGCGGGCATACATGCGCTTC
The DNA here is from genome assembly GCF_037137055.1 of Fulvimonas yonginensis. Classification (NCBI taxonomy): domain Bacteria; kingdom Pseudomonadati; phylum Pseudomonadota; class Gammaproteobacteria; order Lysobacterales; family Rhodanobacteraceae; genus Fulvimonas; species Fulvimonas yonginensis. The sequence goes on along the minus strand of NZ_JBBBNY010000002.1, from coordinate 315,691 downwards.
ATCGCCGGACCTTCGTCCACGAAGATGCGCGAGACCTTCAGTTCGTCGACGTCGGCGCCCAGGTTGTTCTCGGCGTTGGCGACGGCCGAGAGCAGCACCTTGCGGACCAGGTGGGCGGCCTTCTTGTTGGTGAACTGGAGCACGTCGCTGGCGCGGCCGACGGGCATGCCGCGGACCAGGTCAGCCACCAGGCGTGCCTTCTGCGCCGAGATGCGGGCGCTGCGCAGGATCGCTTTGGCTTCGGTGCTCATCTTACTTGCCCTTCTTGTCGCCGCCGTGGCCCTTGAAGGTGCGGGTCACCGCGAACTCGCCGAGCTTGTGCCCGACCATGTTCTCGTTGACGAGCACCGGCACGTGCTGGCGACCGTTGTGGATGGCGATGGTGAGACCCACCATTTCCGGCAGGATCATCGAGCGACGCGACCAGGTCTTGATCGGGCGCTTGTTGTTGGTGGAAACCGCAGCTTCCACCTTCTTGATCAGGTGAAGGTCGACGAACGGACCTTTCTTCAAAGAACGCGGCATGACGGTTTCCTGTTACTTGCGACGACGCACGATGAACTGCTGGGTGCGCTTGTTGTTGCGGGTCTTGTAGCCCTTGGTCGGCGTGCCCCACGGGCTGACCGGGTGACGGCCACCGGAGGTACGGCCCTCGCCACCGCCGTGCGGATGGTCGACCGGGTTCATGACCACGCCGCGCACGGTCGGGCGGATGCCCTTCCAGCGCTTGGCGCCGGCCTTGCCCAGCTTCTTCAGGCTGTGCTCGGAGTTGCCCACTTCACCGATCGTCGCGCGGCAGTCGACCGGCACGCGGCGCATCTCGCCGGAGCGCAGACGCAGCGTGGCGTAGCCGGACTCGCGGGCGACCAGCTGTACCGAGGCGCCGGCGCTGCGCGCGATCTGCGCGCCCTTGCCCGCCTTCATCTCGATGCAGTGAATGGTCGAGCCGACCGGGATGTTGCGCAGCGGCAGGCTGTTGCCGGCCTTGATCGGCGCGTCGGAACCGGACACCAGGCGGTCCCCCACCTGCACGCCCTTGGGCGCGATGATGTAGCGGCGCTCGCCGTCGGCGTAGCACAGCAGTGCGATGTGCGCGGTGCGGTTCGGGTCGTACTCGATCCGCTCGACCTTGGCGGCGATGCCTTCCTTGTCGCGCTTGAAGTCGATGATGCGGTAGGCCTGCTTGTGGCCGCCACCGCGATGACGCGTGGTGATGCGACCGAAGTGGTTGCGGCCACCCGTCTTGGACTGCGACTCGGTCAACGCCGCGTACGGCGCGCCCTTGTGCAGGCCCTCGGTGCGGACGCTGACCGCATCGCGGCGGCCCGGCGAGGTCGGCTTGTGAGTGATCAGTGCCATCTCAATTCAACTCCTTGAGCTCAGGCCTGGGCCGAGACGTCGATGGTCTGGCCATCGGCGAGGCGGACGTAGGCCTTGCGCTTGCCCTGGCGGCTGCCAGCGCGGAAACGGAAGGACTTGACCTTGCCCTTGGCGTTGACGATGTTCACCTGCTCGACCTTGACGTCGAACATCTGCTCCACCGCCGCACGGACGTCGGCCTTGGTCGCCTCGGCGGCGACCACGAATACGTACTGGTTGTTCTCGGCCAGGCGCGCGGACTTCTCGGAGATGTGCGGCGCACGCAGCGTGTTCAAAATGCGTTCGGTGCTCATGCCAGCCACTCCTCGATCTTCTTCACCGCCTCGGCGGTCAGCACGACGTGGTCGGAACCGACCAGGCTGACCGGGTTGAGCGCCATCACGTCGACCACGTGCAGGTACGGGATGTTGCGTGCGGCCAGGAACAGCGCCTCGGAGGCGTCCTCGCTGACCAGCAGCACCCGGCCGGATACCTGCAGCTCGGCCAGCTTGGCGACCATCGCCTTGGTCTTGGGCTCCTCGATGCCGAAGCCTTCGACCACCTTCAGGCGGCCCTGGCGGTTCAGCTCGGACAGGATCGAGCGGATCGCCACGCGGTAGGCCTTGCGGTTGACCTTCTGCTCGAAGCTGCGGGGCTTGGCAGCGAACGTGACACCGCCGCCGACGAAGATCGGGGCGCGGTAGTCGCCGTGACGGGCGCCGCCGCCCTTCTGCTTCTTGAACTTCTTGGTGGTGCCCGACATCTCACCGCGCGACAGCTGCGCCTTGGTGCCGGCGCGACCGCCGGCCTGGTACGCAACCACCACCTGGTGGATCAGGGCCTGCTTGAACTCGGCGCCGAACACTTCGTCGGACACGCTGAGCGGCTTGGCGCCAATGACATTGAGTTCCATGGCGTCTCTCCTCAACCCTTGGTGGTCGGGCGGATCACGACGTCGCCGCCGGTCGCACCCGGCACCGCGCCCTTGACCGCGATCAGGTGACGCTCGGCGTCGACCTTGACCACTTCCAGACCCTGCTGCGTGCGGTTGACCGCACCCATGTGGCCGGCCATCTTCTTGCCCGGGAACACGCGGCCCGGCGTCTGGCGCTGACCGATCGAACCCGGCGCGCGGTGCGACAGCGAGTTACCGTGGGTCGCGTCGCCCATCGAGAAGTTGTGGCGCTTGATGGTGCCCTGGAAGCCCTTGCCCTTCGAGACGCCGGCGACGTCGACGATCTGGCCGACCGAGAAGACCTCGTCCGCCTTGATCTCGGCGCCGACGCTGTACTTGCCGAGGTCCTCGGCAGCGACGCGGAATTCCCACAGGCCACGCCCCGGCTCGACCTTGGCCTTGGCGTAGTGGCCCTTCAGCGGCTGGGTCAGCAGCGAGGCGCGCTTGACGCCCGCGGTGACCTGGATCGCGCTGTAGCCGTCGTTGTCTTCGGTCTTCAGCTGGGTGACGCGGTTCGGGGTCGCCTCAATCAGCGTCACCGGAATCGAGCGTCCGTCTTCAGTGAAGAGCCGGCTCATGCCGCACTTGCGGCCAACCAGTCCGATACTCATCTTCGTATCCTGTCTATCGCTCAGCCGAGCTTGATCTGGACGTCCACGCCAGCGGCGAGGTCAAGCTTCATGAGCGCGTCCACGGTCTTGTCGTTGGGGTCGACGATATCGAGCACGCGCTTGTGCGTACGGGTCTCGTACTGGTCGCGCGCGTCCTTGTCGACGTGCGGCGAGACCAGGATGGTGTAGCGCTCGATCTTGGTCGGCAGCGGGATCGGGCCGAGCACCGTAGCGCCGGTGCGCTTGGCCGTCTCGACGATCTCGCTGGCGGAGCGGTCGATCAGGCGATGATCGAACGCCTTGAGCCGGATGCGAATCTTCTGGTTCGCCATAAAACCGTGTCCTGTTATCGAAAGAACAATTCTGTGAACCGGGGTGGCTTCTCACCGCCCCGCACAACCGTTTTTGAAGCTGCCGGCACGACCTGCGCACCGAGCGAAAAAGCTAGGCGAGCACAAACGGCTCGCCTAGACAGGAAATTATAAGTCGCGCGACCGCCGAAGGTCAACAGAACGTCGTCTGCGACCGAAGGCTGCGTTGCGAGGGCCATCCAGGCCTGCGAACTCGAAGCACGTCCCGTACCTCATTTCGCGGTATCGGCCCCGGGCAACATCGGGCCGTCAACAAGCTGGCTAGTGTAGCAGCCACCCCGCGCCAAAGCCAGCACGGAGGCGAAGGCGGCGGCCTCGGGGAGGCCGCCGCCCAGGTCTTACTTGATGATCTTGGCCACCACGCCGGCGCCGACGGTGCGGCCGCCCTCGCGGATCGCGAAGCGCAGGCCTTCGTCCATCGCGATCGGGTGGATCA